>JACRBO010000584.1 GCA_016219235.1 Chloroflexota bacterium | reverse complement strand
GCAAATCAACGGCCAAACCGCGCGCTAAGCAGCGCAAGAATTTTTAAGATTCAAAAAGTTAGTCTAAACTTCAAAATAGAGGCACGTGATATCATTTTGGCTGGCGGCACATATTACCCTGATGCGGACATCAAAACATGAGCGAACCACATCCACCAGCAACTGAGTGCTTCATCTGCCGCAAACATCGCGGCGAGGTCACCATCCCCGGCGGCGCGATCTATGAAGACGACTTGCTCTACGTCGGTCACGCTCAAATTCGAGACGGGCAGACCAGCGCCTATCTCGGCTATCTCATGATCGAACCGAAGCGGCACGCGCCGCGCCTGTTCGACTTAACCGACGAGGAAGCCCAGGCCAGCGGCCTGATGATCGCCCGGCTCAGCCGCGCCCTGCGCGACAGCGAGCACGCCGAGCACGTGTACGCCTTTGTCATCGGCGACGGCGTGCTGCACGTTCACTTTCACGTGGTGCCGCGCTATCCGGGTGCGCCGCGCGAATTCTGGGGCGTGCACGTCGACGAGTGGCCGGACGCGCCGCACGGCGGCCCGGACGAGATGGCCGCGCTGTGCGATCGGCTCCGTCGGCGACTCGCTTCGAATTGATCACCCATCCCACTCAACGGACTGACAATCATGCCCACCCTGCTCCTTCGCAACATCCACACGCTGATCACGATGAACCCGCAGCGACAGCAAATTAAGGAAGCAGCGATTTACGCGCACGACAACGTGATCGAATTCGCCGGCCCGCTGGCCGATCTGCCGCCCGATCGTGCCACAGCCGATCGCGTGGTGGACGCCCGTGGGATGATCGTGCTGCCGGGTCTTGTCAACACCCATCATCATCTGTATCAAACGCTCACGCGCTGCATCGCCGTCGATTCAGGCCTGTTCAACTGGCTCAAGACGCTGTATCCCATCTGGGCGCGCATGGATGGCGAAGCGGTGTACGTCAGCGCGTTGACGGGCATGGCCGAGTTGATCTTGAGCGGCTGCACCACCGCCAGCGATCACCTGTACCTGTTCCCCAACGGCGCAAAGTTGGACGATGAAATTCGCGCCGCGGAGGAGATTGGTTTGCGCTTCCACGCCTCGCGCGGTTCGATGTCGCTGGGCGAAAGCGCCGGTGGCCTGCCGCCGGACAGCGTCGTCGAGAGCGAAGCCGCCATCCTCAAAGACTGCGTCCGCGTCATCGAGACCTTCCACGATCCGAAGCCGGGCGCGATGACGCGCATCGTGGTGGCGCCGTGTTCGCCGTTCTCCGTGACGCGCGACCTGATGCGCGAGGCGGCGGCGTTGGCGCGGCAGTATCAGGTACAATTGCATACGCATCTGGCCGAGACCTACGACGAAGACGATTTCTGCAAGCAGATGTTTGGCGTGCTGCCCGTGGAATATGCGGAACAGGTCAACTGGTTGGGCGACGACGTGTGGTATGCGCACAGCGTGCACGTCCGCCCGCAGGACATCACGTTGATGGCGCGCACACAGACCGGCGCGGCCCACTGCCCCAGCAGCAACATGCGGCTCGCGTCCGGCATCGCGCCCATCCGCGCCATGATCGATGCGGGTGTGCCTGTGGGCCTGGGCGTCGATGGCAGCGCCAGCAACGATGGCAGTCACATGTTGGGTGAGGCGCGGCAGGCGATGCTACTGCAACGAGTCATGGGCAATCCGTCTGGCCTGACGGGGCTGGAAGCGCTTGAATTAGGCACATTGGGCGGCGCGAAGGTATTGGGCCGCGACGACATCGGATCGCTTGAACCCGGCAAGTGTGCGGACTTTATCGGCATCAATCTGGATCGACTGGATTATGCGGGCGCGCAGCACGATCCGCAGGCCGCCCTCGTCTTCTGTGCGCCGCAGCGCGTCGATCTGTCCGTCATCAATGGTCGCATTGTGGTAGAGGACGGGCAGTTGCTCACGGCAGATGTGGGCAAGATTACGGAACAGCACAATCGCATTTCGAAGAAGTTGATTAACGGGTGATTGGTAATCGGTAACTGGTGATCGGTCAACTGGTCAACTGGTAACTGGTCAACTGGTAATTGGTCAACTGGTTACCAATCAACCGATTGACCGATTACCGATCGACCGATTACCAATCGACCGATTACCAATCTACCAATCCCCAATTTACCAATCTACCCATTTACCGAGGAACTTATGGAACTCAAGCAAATCATCAACATTGCGCGCGGGAACGAACCTGCCGACCTGCTGCTGAAGGGCGGACAGATCGTCAACGTCTTCACTGGCGAAGTGCATCAGGCCGATGTCGCCGTCGCCGAGGGCAAAATCGTGGCGGTGGGCAACGGCTATTCCGCCAAAGAAACGATCGACGTGACGGGGCAAGTCATCGCGCCTGGCTTTATCGACGCGCACGTCCACATCGAAAGCAGCATGGTGCCGCCGTCGCAATTCGCGCGCGCCGTCGTGCCGCGCGGCACGACCACCGTCATCACCGACCCGCACGAGATCGCCAACGTGCTCGGCCTCGAGGGCATCCGCTTCATGCTCGAGTGCGCCAAGGGCTCGCGCCTCGCGATGTTCGTGATGGCCTCCTCCTGCGTC
>JACRBO010000591.1 GCA_016219235.1 Chloroflexota bacterium | reverse complement strand
TTAAGCGAATCTGCGTGCCGGTATCGACGCCCGGCGGCACCTTTACGTTGAGCTTGCGAATCGCGCGTGTCTTGCGCTGGCCGCGGCACTGCGTGCACGGCAGCGAAATGGTCTCACCTTCGCCCCGGCAGGTAGGACACGTGGTCACATTGACGAACGATCCGAGGATCGACTGCTGCACGCGGCGCACTTCGCCGGCGCCGTTACAGGTGTTGCAGCGCAGCGGCGTCGTGCCGGGTTCTGCGCCCTTGCCATTGCAGCGTGAGCACGTTTCGTAGCGCGCCACTTCGATTTCGCGCTCCAGGCCAAAGGCCGCTTCCTCAAACGAGATCGGCATATCGTAACGCAGGTCAGCGCCCCGGCGCGGCGTGCGGCGCGAACCTGCGCGTTGCCCGCCCATGCCGAAGAACTCTTCGAAGATGTCGCCCAGTCCGCCGAAGCCGCTGAAGTCGCCGGTGAAGCCGCCCGGACCAGCGCCCGCGCTGCCGTCCACCGCCGCGTGCCCGAAGCGATCGTAGGCTGCGCGTTTGTTGTCATCCGACAAGACTTCGTACGCCTCGTTCAATTCCTTAAACTTCGTTTCGGCGTCGGCGGCCTTGTTGACGTCGGGGTGGTACTGGCGCGCGAATTTGCGGTACGCCTTCTTGATCTCGTCCGCATTGGCGCCGCGCTGGACGCCTAACACTTCATAGTAATCTCGCTTGCGAGCAGCCATAAAGCCTCAATGACAAATGTCAAATGACAAATGACAAACCGGGAGTGACCCTCGCATTTGTCATTTGTCATTGTTCATTGTTAATTCTTAGTAAATTCGCCGTCAATTACATCGTCGCCGCCGGAGCCGGTCGGGCCGCCAGCGCTGCCGCCCATATCGGGGCCGGGCGGCGTGCCCGCGCCGGGCTGCTCATACATCGCCGCGCCGACTTTTTGCAGCGTTTGCCCCAGTTCTTCGGTTTTGTGCTTCAGGTCTTCCACGCTGGCGCTCTCGAGCACGCTCTTCAACGCCGCGGCCTTCGCTTCGACTTCGCTCTTCACATCGGGTTGAACTTTGTCGCCCAGATCGCGCAGGGTTTTCTCGGCGGTGTAGACCATCGAGTCGGCGTTGTTGCGGACTTCGATGCGTTCCTTGCGTTTGGCATCTTCCGCCGCGAATTTCTCCGCGTTCTTGACCATTTCCTTGACTTCATTATCCGACAGACCCGACGAGGCCGTGATGGTGATGTGCTGGCTGCGGCCCGTGGCCTTGTCCGACGCCTTCACATTCAAGATGCCGTTCGCGTCGATGTCGAACTCGACTTCAACTTGCGGCACGCCGCGCGGCGCGGGCGGAATGCCGTCCAGGATGAATTTGCCCAGCGACTTGTTGTCAGTCGCCATCGGACGCTCACCCTGCGTCACGTGAATCTCCACGCTGGTTTGTCCGTCGGAGGCGGTCGAGAAGACCTGGCTCTTCTTCGACGGGATCGTCGTGTTGCGCTGAATCAGCGCCGTCGCCACACCGCCCAGCGTTTCGATGCTGAGCGTCAGCGGCGTTACGTCCAGCAGCAGCACGTCCTTCACTTCGCCGCCCAGCACGCCGGCCTGAATCGCAGCGCCGATCGCCACCACCTCGTCGGGATTCACACCCTTGTGCGGCTCGCGGCCAAAGAACTTGCGCACGGCCTCGACCACGGCGGGCATGCGCGTCATACCGCCGACCAGCACCACTTCGCCGATCTTGTCGGGCGTGATACCGGCATCGTCCATCGCGCGGCGGCACGGCGCGATCGAGCGCTCGATCAAATCGCCGGTCAACTGCTCCAACTTCGAGCGCGTCAGTTTGACCAGCAAGTGCTTGGGGCCGGACGCATCGGCCGTGATGTACGGCAGATTGATCTCGGTTTCCATCAGCGTCGAGAGTTCGATCTTGGCTTTCTCGCCCGCTTCCTTCAAGCGCTGCAGGGCCTGCCGATCGTTGCGCAGATCGATGCCCTGTTCCCGCCTGTATTCATCAGCTACGTAGTCGATGATGCGCTGATCGAAGTCGTCGCCGCCCAGGAAGGTGTCGCCGTTGGTCGACTTTACTTCAAACACGCCGTCGCCCACGTCGAGGATCGAAATGTCGAACGTGCCGCCGCCCAGGTCATACACTGCGATGACTTCATCTTTCTTTGAATCAAGCCCGTAGGCCAGCGACGAAGCCGTCGGCTCGTTGATGATGCGCATGACCTCCAGGCCCGCGATCTTGCCGGCGTCTTTGGTCGCCTGGCGCTGCGAGTCGTTGAAGTACGCGGGCACCGTGATCACGGCTTGCGTCACGGTCTCGCCCAGATAGGCTTCGGCGTCCTGCTTCATCTTCTGCAGGATCATCGCCGACACCTCGGGCGGCGAGTAGTCTTTGCCATCCATGACCACGCGGCAGTCGCCGTTGGGCGCTTCCACGATCTTGTAGGGCAGTCGCTTCATCGCCTTCTGCACCTGCTCGTCGCGCTGCTTGCGGCCCATCAGGCGCTTCACCGAGAAGATGGTGTTCTCAGGATTGATGACGGCCTGGCGACGCGCGACCTGGCCCACGCTGCGCTCGTGCGTCTTGGGGTTCACCGCCACCACCGATGGGATCAGCCGAGCCCCTTCGGACGACGGAATGACCACCGGCTCGCCGCCTTCCATCACCGCAACCACCGAGTTGGTGGTGCCCAGATCGATACCGATAATTTTGCCCATGATTAGCTCCGTTGATCAACTAGAAGTTGGAAATTGGATGTTGGATGTTAGAAATTGGAAGTTGGAGAACTACTTCGCGACACGCACCATCGCCGGACGCAGCACACGCTCACCCAGCGTGTAACCGCGCGTCACTTCGCCGATGATGTGCCCGCTCTCGATGTCCGCTGACTCTTCGTGCGTGATCGCTTCGTGCAGATTGGGATCAAAGGCGTCGCCCGGCGCAATCACGATCGGCTTCACGCCCGACTGTTCCAGCAGGCCCGTCAGTTTGCGGTGCACCAGCAGCACGCCGTTGACCCACGGTTGATCTTTGAGATCAACCGGCAGGGTGGTCGCCGCGCGATCGAAATCGTCGACGATCGGCAGCACCCGCGCCAGCACATTCGCGCCGGCATTGGTGTTCATCTCGATGCGTTCGGCATCGGTGCGGCGCTTGTAGTTGGCAAACTCGGCGCGGGCGCGCTGCCAGCCGTCCAGGTTCTCGGCGGCTTCGGCTCTGGCCTGCTTCAACTGCTCCATCAGATCCTTGAACAGATCGATCGGTTGTTCGGCTTCTGCCTGATTCGCCGGTTCACCGGGCGTTTTGTCTTTTGGTTCTTCGATCGGTTCGTCTTTCACGACTTCATCGGTCACGGTTAACCACTCCAGTAGAAATTGGAAGTTGGAGATGAGACGTTGGAAGAAATTGCCCTGACCATCCAATCTCTATATCCAGCTTCTAGAAAATATCCGAAATCAAATTCGTCATCAACACCGACACGTACCGCACCGCCGAAATCGCGCGGCCGTACGGCATGCGCGTCGGCCCCAGCACACCCAGCGCGCCGCTGGCGCGATCGGGCACGCCGTAGCGCGAGAGCACCAGGCTGCAATCGCGCAGTTCGGCCCAGCGGCCCTCGCGGCCAATGACGACCTGCACACCGTTGACGGACGGATTCAGCGCGTTGGTCAACACGTCTTCCAACAACGAGCGCTCTTCAAATACTTTCAACAGGCCCTCCGCCGATTCGCGATCTTCAAATTCCGGCTTGCGCAGCACTTCGCTCAGCCCGTCACGATACACGTCGGCGGCGGCCCACTGATCGGCGCGGCTCATGATCTCGACGACGCGCGCCTGCACATCGGCCTCCAACGCCGAGAGGTCCGATCGGCGGGCTTTGATCTCGTCGGCCGTGCGATTGCTCAACAAGCCGTTCAACGTCGTCGAGACCGTATCCAGATCGGCCTGGCTCAACGGATCGGCCAGCGTCAACATATCCTGCTTCACCGAACCGTCCATCACCCCCAGCACGCACAAGACCAGGCGGCCCTGCGTCGAGATCAATTGCAGGTGCTTGAAGCGCGCCTGCGTGGCGCGCGGCGCCGTAACGATGGCCGCCCCGCCCGATGTGTGCGCCAGCACCGACGAGGCCAGCCGCATCCACTGCTCCAGATCGAGCCGCGCCTGATGGAACTGGTGGCCGATCGTGCGCTGTTCTTCCAGCGATAGATCGTTATCACCCATCAGCGATTCCACAAAATAACGATAACCGGAATCGGTGGGGATGCGACCCGCCGAAGTGTGCGGGTGCGTTAACAGGCCGCGCTCTTCCAACTTGGCCAGTTCGGCGCGAATGGTGGCGGGCGAGATGTCCAGGTTGTAGCGTTCCACCAGCACCTTGGAGCCGATCGGCTGCACGTGGCG
>JACRBO010000590.1 GCA_016219235.1 Chloroflexota bacterium | reverse complement strand
GTTGCGCGATAAGGACGGCTACAACTGGGGCTACGATCCGTATCATTACACGGTGCCGGAAGGCAGCTATGCCACCGATCCGAACGGCGCGCCGCGCATCGTCGAGTTCCGTGAAATGGTGCAGGCGTTGAATCAGATCGGCCTGCGCGTGGTGATGGATGTGGTCTACAATCACACCAACGCCAGCGGCCAGAACGCGAAGTCCGTGCTGGATAAGATCGTGCCCGGCTACTATCATCGCCTCAACGCGAAAGGCGAAGTGGAAACCAGCACGTGCTGCCAGAATACCGCCGCCGAGCACACCATGATGGAGAAGTTGATGATCGATTCGGTGGTAGTGTGGGCACGCGACTACAAAGTCGATGGCTTCCGCTTCGACCTGATGGGCCATCATATGCTGAGCAACATGATCAATGTGCGCGCCGCGTTGGACGCGCTGACGCCGGACAAAGACGGCGTCGATGGCAAAGCGATCTACCTCTATGGCGAAGGCTGGGACTTCGGCGAAGTGGCCCAGAACGCGCGCGGCGTAAATGCGACGCAGCTCAACATCGGCGGGACCGGCATCGGCGTGTTCAACGATCGGTTGCGCGATGCCGCGCGCGGCGGCGGGCCGTTTGCGCCTTTACCCGAGCAGGGTTTCATCACCGGCCTGCTCGAAACGCCAAACGACTACGAACAGCGCACGCCCGATGAGCAAGCGGCGCGCTTAATCGAATACCACGATTGGATACGCGCCGGGCTGGCGGGCAATCTGCGCGATTTTCCGCTGCAAAAAGCCAACGGCGACGTCGTGCCTGCCGGGAACATCAAGTACAACGGTGCGCCGACCGGCTACACGCTCGATCCGCAGGAGAACATCAACTACGTCTCCGCGCATGACAACGAGACGCTGTTCGATGCCGTGCAAGCCAAAGCGCCGACGAGCACTGTATTGGCCCAACGGATTGCCATGAACAACCTCGGCATCGATCTGGTCATGCTGGGACAGGGCGTGCCCTTCTTCCACGCCGGCGACGAACTGCTGCGCTCCAAATCGCTCGATCGCAACAGCTACAACTCCGGCGATTGGTTCAACCGGCTGGACTTCACCTACGCTTCAAATAACTGGGCCGTCGGCTTGCCGCCGCAGGGTGACAACCGTGACAAGTGGCCCATCATCCAGCCGCTGCTGGCCGATGAAAAGTTGAAACCATCGGGGCAAGATATCCAATCGGCGCTGGCACATTTTGAAACGATGTTGAAGATTCGCCAGAGTTCAAAGTTGTTCCGACTGGAAACGGGCGATCAGATCAAGCAGCATCTCTCTTTCCTCAACACCGGGCCGGAACAGCAGCCCGGCCTCATCGTGATGCGGTTGAGCAACAACGGCCCCGATCACATCGCCGATCCTTTCGGCGAGATCGTGGTGCTGTTCAATGCGTTGGCTAAAGAGCAGTTGTTTACGGCGGATGAACTGATGAACGTGCCGCTGGAACTTCATCCGATGTTAGCGGCGTCAGTCAAACAGGCCAGTTTCGATCAAGCCACGGGCACGTTCAAAGTTCCGGCGCGCACGACGGTGATCTATGTCGCCGGCGAGCAAGCTCAGCCCACGCCGGTTCCGGCACCGACGGCAACGAGCGTGCCGCCGACTGTCGTTCCGCCAGCCGTCCAACCGGCACCGGCAGTCACGGAACCACCATCGGGTACACTGCCGATCGTGGCGGTCGTGAGTGCTGCTATCGCCGCGCTCGCGGGCATCATCGTGCTGCGGCGTCGGAAGTGAGCGCAGCGCACCGGCCAATGTCTGACGCGCCACCTGTAGAAGCTAAGAGGAAGTCTGAGGTTTGACGCTCACCAGCCAGCGGGTTACCTCTTCCGCCTGGCGCGGGGCCAGAGACGCGGTGGTTTCAGGCCGCAGCCACACGGCCACAAAGTCGTTCAACGACACGATCCAATAAGCACCACCCGCAAGTGTATTCTCGACGTAGATCTCCTGTCGATCGAGATCCACCCCCAGCACGCGGGCGAAGTGCGCGTAGTTGGGTCGCCTGACGGACGGCGTGCGGCTGTAGGCATTCACTTTAATATCGACGATGACCACTTGCCCGGCGGCCAGTTCCCGGTAGACAGCGACTAACGTGCTGTAGGCATGCGCCTTCACCCCGTCAGCGCCGAAGGCCGTTTGCAAAGCAACGGTGTATCTGGACGGTTGAATCCCCGTATTTCGACCGTAGTCCTGACCGGCTGCCTGGGCAATGCGGTCTACCAGCGCTATCCACTCTTGTCCACCCAGCGCCGCCGCGGCCGCGACCAGACCGCAGGCATTCTTACCATAGCCTGAGGCCGAAGAGTCGATATCGTTGAACTGCGAAATCTTGGGGTGCTGCGCCAGATCGACCTGCACCACCCGGACAGGCTGCTGTGAGGCTTCCACGTAGGCGATCAATTCTTGCTGTTGCAGTGCCGCATCGTCGGTATCGGTGAACTGCGGCTCCGCCGGCTCAAGCCAGGACAGCAGGGCACTGCCCATTGCGCCGGTCTGGCCGCCAGGCTTCGTGATGGAAATACTTCCCCAGCCCTGGACCCCCAGGATCAGGCCGCCCAGCAGGCTCACGGCCAGCAGCCAGGATCGTGTTAAACGCATGCGTTGAGGAAAGCGCCAGTATGTCATGGTGAAGACTCCTTTCAAACGGGCGCGTACACGGGCAGAAAACGGGCACAGCAGGAACAGGCGGAGAGGAGGAGGCGTGTCGATACCGCTTACATTTCGTGTGTAAATCCTACCACATCCGGCCCGGCTTCACCGCTTTTTCAACGCGCGCTTTGTGATGGCAAGCGCATTCATGCGAGAGTCCAAAGTAACCAACCGGGCGATAGCCGGCAGATTGAAGGCCTTATTTCACAAGACATCCATCGCTGCTTCACACTGAATTCATCTTTGTACGGCATCCTACGGTCGCACCGGACCGTATGGCCTGTGCCTGTCTGTTCGATCAGTTGACAGGCCGCGCCGCATCGGGTACACTCTCATTCGTTTACTGAACGTTTGGTAAGTTGGAAGTTGGAGGTTGGAGGTTGGAGATTGGATGTTAGAGCAGTGACGGCCAGACTGAACGCCTCCAATCTCCAACCTCCAACTTCTAATCTCAAGGAGCCCCTATGCCCCCCGATACCGGCGGACGCGAAGCCATTTTGACCACCTCCGCCAAACTCTTTAGCCAGCAAGGCTATAAAGAGGTGTCCATTCGCGACATCGCGCAGGCCTGCGGCCTGACGAACGCGGCGTTGTACTATCACTTCAAAAACAAAGAGGATTTGTTTCTGGCGATGCTGCGGCGCGATCACGAACGGACCATTGCCTCATTGCAGGCCGCGGCCGACGGGCCAGGCGATTTGCGATCGGACCTGAGGCAGCTGGTCGCGCGCTATTCGGTCATCATGTGCGAACACCGTCAGTCGTTTCAGACGCTGTGGCGTGATATGAAACAGATCGAAGACGGGCGCGGGCAGCGGCTGTTCACGGAGATGCGACAGCAACTGCTGCTGCCGCTGGTGCGGCGGCTGGCCGCGGCGCAGGCCGCCGGCGAGATAGCACCCGGCGACGTGCAGTTATACGCGGCCCTGCTGCACGGCATGATCATCGCGCTGACGCACAACGGCCCAACCGGCAAACGAAGCCGGATCGCGCCGGCGGAAATTGAAACGGTCGTCGATCTATTCTTACATGGATTGAGTCGTCAAGGAGAAAGACAAACACTATGATGGGACATGCAGGTAGAAACGGCGCGCTTCGCGCCGAGCGGCCCAAAGCCGATTTCGGCGCGCTGCGGCGGGCCTTCAAGTATCTGGGACATTACCGGTCGATCATGGCGATTGCGTATGGCGCGCTGTTCGTAGCGACGCTGGCGCAGTTGGTTGTGCCCACGTTGGTGCGCAGCATTATCGATTCTGTCACGACCGGCGTGGTCGCGTCTCAGTTGACGCAAGCACCCGCATCAATGCTGCCAACGATTTTGCAGCAGGTCGGCTGGACGCAGGATCAATTTGTCAACTATCGCGACAACGCGGAATCCGGTTTGATCATCGCCGGGATCGCCATCGTCGTGTTTGCCAGCGTGCGCGGCCTCTTCGCGTTTTTGCAAGCCTACAACGCCGAGCGCCTGTC
>JACRBO010000589.1 GCA_016219235.1 Chloroflexota bacterium | reverse complement strand
TATACTCTGCCGCCGAATCCCGACACGGATTCAATCTCACACGCCGTTGGATGGTGTGGCTGGTGCCTGAGACTACAGCCCTCAGGTGGTCACATCAGATGATAACGGCGGACGAAATCTAAAACTATACAGGAGGATCTATCATGGCTGTTGTCTCAATGAAGGCACTGCTCGAGACGGGCGTGCACTTCGGTCACCGGACCAAGCGCTGGAACCCCAAGATGAAGCCCTTCATCTTTACCGAGCGCAACGGTATCCACATCATCGATCTGCAGCAAACCATCGCCGCACTGGACAATGCGTACAACCTCATTCGCGACACCATTGCGAATGGCGGCACCGTCCTGTTCGTCGGCACCAAGCGCCAGGCGCAGGAAACCATCGCCAAAGAAGCGATGCGCGCCAATGCGCCGCACATCACCTATCGCTGGCTGGGCGGCACGCTCACCAACTGGCGCACCATCCGGCAACGCATCGACACGCTGCACAACCTGGAAGGGCGGCGCGATCGCGGCGAGTTTGACGTGCTGCCAAAGAAGGAAGCCCTCGATCTGGAGCGCCTGATCACCAAGTTGAACCTGCGACTGGGCGGCATCAAAGACATGCGCAAACTGCCCGACGTGCTGTTCGTGATCGACACCCATCGCGAAGTCACCGCGATTAAGGAAGCGAACACGCTCAACATCCCGATCATTGCGATGGTCGATACGAACTGCGACCCGGACCCGATCGATTACGTCATTCCCGCCAACGATGACGCCATCCGCGCGATCAAGTTGATCGTGGCCCGCATGGCCGATGCGGTGTTGGAAGGCATGGCGATGCGCAAGGAAACACAGCCGGTGGAAGCGCCTGAAGAAATGGCCGAAGCCGACGACAAGTATCTGGGTGAAGCCACTCTCGCGAAGTTACGCGCTGGCCTTGAGTTTGAAGCCGGCGACGAAGTCGTTGACGAAGCCTGATGAACGTTTCGACCACAGCCTGACTGTGGTCGAACTTTGAGGACTAAGAACTATGGAAATTTCTGCAAAAACCATCAAAGCACTTCGCGAAGCAACCGGCGCCGGCGTGCTCGACTGCCGCAAGGCGCTGGAACAGACCGGCGGCGATATGGACAAGGCGAAAGCCTGGCTCAAGGACAAGGGCCTGGCCTCGGCCGCCAAAAAGGCCGATCGGGTGGCGAAGGACGGCTTGATTGGCTCGTACATCCATCACAACAATCGCGTCGCGGTCCTGATCGAAGTCAACTGCGAAACCGATTTTGTGGCACGCACCGAAGGCTTCAAGACCTTGACCCAGAGCATTGCCAGGCACATCGCCATGGCGAATCCGAAATACATCAAGACCGAAGATGTGCCAGCGGCGGTTTTGGAAGAAGCCCAGAAGGGTTTCCGCGAAGAAGCGCTGGTGGCGGGCAAGTCCGGCGACGAGGTGGACGCGGCTATTGCAAAGAAGACCGGCAAGTTCCACGAAGAATTCTGCTTGCTGGCGCAGCCCTACGTCCTCAACGACAAACAAACGATCGAGGACATGATCAAGCAGGGCATCAGCGATCTAAAAGAGAACATTGTAGTCCGCCGGTTCGTGCGATACGAACTCGGCGCAGAGTAGCCGAATGAGAAAAGGGCAACGGACAAACATCCGTTGCCCTTTTTGTAACTCAACGACCGATTGGCTTTCTCATCTTCTACGAAGGAGACGCGCATGACAAGCAAGTACAAACGCATCGTGTTGAAACTGGGCGGCGAAGCCCTGGCCGGCGGCGAAGGCAAGGTCGGCCTGGATGTGCACGAAGCCGAAGACCTGGCGGCCAAAGTCAAGATCGTGCATGACCTGGGCATCGAAGTGGCCATCGTGTTGGGCGGCGGAAATTTGTGGCGCGGCAAAGACGGCCTGTCGCTGGGCATGGATCGGTCGGTGGCCGATCACATTGGCATGCTGGCGACCGTGATGAATTCGCTGGCGCTGCAAGATGCGTTGGGACGCGCCGGGGTTGAGACGCGCGTCCAGACCGCCATCTCCATGCAAGCGATCGCCGAACCTTACATTCGATTGCGCGCCATCCGCCACATGGAAAAAGGGCGCGTGGTCATCATCGGCGCGGGCACGGGCAATCCCTACTTCACTACCGATACGGCCGCCGCCCTGCGCGCGATGGAAGTCAATGCGGACGTGCTGATCAAAGCGACCAAGGTCGATGCCGTCTACGCCGAAGACCCGCGCAAGAATCCCAACGCCAAACGCTACGATCGACTCTCCTACATCGACGCGCTGAATCAACGCGTCGGCGTCATGGACTCGACCGCCATCTCGCTCTGCATGGACAACAACATGCCTATCCTGGTGCTTGATCTGTGGCAGCCGCACAGCCTGGAACGCGCCCTGGCCGGCGAGACCATCGGCACGATCATTGCCGGCGACTAATTCCTGTCAGCCAGGCTCGGAGGTTTTGAGCGCGATCAAGCAACTCGATCGATTCTCAAAACCTCCGAGATTTTCCCGACGCCCGATCGAGTTGGGGCAACCGCTAAGCACTTGACTAGCGCTTGCGCCAATTCGTATTATAATAGTGATGCAGTAGCGAGACTCATCAGCCGCCGCTCAACGACCTAAATCCCCGTGAGCGACGCCAACACGCAGGGGCTGTGCGCCCACTCTCACCATCATCGACTGTGCCTCATCACCGGAGTATATCGCTTGCCGCCTGCTTGCGTGATCGATCGCGGTAGCAACCTGATCATTTCAAAATCAAGTGCAAGGTGACAGTTCCACATGACAACCGATCCCTCACTCGCCAAAGACGCATTGCACGAAGCGGAAGATCACATGGTTAAGAGTGTGCACGCGCTCGAACTTGATCTCCGCGCCATTCGCACCGGCCGCGCCAATCCGATGATTGTCGAACGCGTCATGGTCAATTACTACGATGTGCCGACGCCGCTCGCCAATCTGGCCACCATTGCCGCGCCCGAGCCGCAAATGCTGACCATCCGCCCCTTTGACGCGCATTCGATCAAAGACATCGAGCGGGCCATTCTGTCATCCGATCTGGGTCTGACGCCCAACAACGATGGCAAGATCATCCGCCTGGTCATTCCACGCCTCAGCGAAGAGCGCCGCAATGACATGATCAAGAGCGTCCACAAACGCCTGGAAGAGGCACGGGTGTCCATTCGAAATATCCGCCGCGACACTCAAGACACGCTGCGCGACTTCGAAAAAGAAAAAATGATCTCCGAAGACGACCTGAAGCGCGGGCGCGACGATCTGCAAAAATTAACCGACAAATATATCGAACAGGCCGAATCCCTCAGCAAACGCAAAGAAGAGGAGATTCGCGAAGTCTAGTTGTCCAGGACTTTCGTTGCAGTATGAGCTCCGCATCCACCCCGACTCAGGTTCCGTATCATCTGGCGATCATCATGGACGGCAATGGCCGCTGGGCAAAAGCCCGCGGCCTGCCGCGGTTGGCGGGACATCGCGCCGGCACAGAAAACCTGCGCCGGATTCTGCGGGCCTGTGTCAGGCACGGCATTAAGATTCTGACCCTCTATGCCTTTTCGACTGAAAACTGGGGCCGCCCGGCCGAAGAAGTGCGCGGCCTCATGACCATCCTTGAGCAGGTGATCGAGCACGAATTGAAGGAACTGCATGAAGAGGGCGTGCGGATCAATCACATTGGCCGCCACGCCGGCATCTCGCCGCGCCTGCAGAAAAAAATCAAACAGGCGGTTGAACTGACGCATGCCAACACGACGTTGACGCTTAACGTCGCGCTGAATTATGGCGGACGGCAGGAGATCATCGACGCCATCCGCCGCATCATTCAGGCCGGCATCCAGCCCGATCAGATCGACGACGCCCTGATGAGCCAGTATCTCTACACGGCCGGCCAGCCCGATCCCGACCTGATCGTGCGCACCAGTGGTGAGATGCGCGTCAGTAATTTTCTGATCTGGCAAGGCGCCTACGCCGAGCTCTATGTGACCCCGACTTACTGGCCGGATTTTGACGAAAACGAATTGCAGTTAGCGCTGGATCACTACGCCAGCCGGGAACGCCGCTTTGGATTGGTGGCCGGCCAGAAAGCGCCGTCGTCAGCGCCGCCGTCTTCGGCGCCGCCACACTCGACACCGTCACCGAACGCCAGGTAACTTATCATTTACATGTTGTCCGCCGCATGCTAATCCGCACCGTCAGTGCTCTGATCCTACTGCCGTTAGCCATTGCCTTGATCTGGCTCGGTGGTATACCGTTCTATCTTGCACTTGGCGGATTGCTGATGATCGCCGCGCACGAATTCAATCAACTGCTGCGGCAGGGCCAGCAGCCGCATCAAGCGCCGTTGTTCTTCTCGCTGGCGCTGGTGGTCGTGATTGGCGCGGATGGCGTGTATCCGGCCGGCAATATATTGCGACCCGGTATCACCCTGATACTAGTGGTCTCATTGGTCTGGCAGCTGCGGCATCGACAGGCCGAGCCAACCGTTGATTGGGCGTTGGCCGTGACCAGCGGCTTATATTTGGGCCTGGCCGGCGCGCATTTCATTTTGTTACGGCAATTACCTGACGGTGAGCGTTGGCTATTGCTCACGTTGACGGGCACCTGGCTGGCCGACAGCGGTGCGTATTTCATCGGCTCACGGTTTGGCCGGCACAAGATGACGCCGACCCTCAGCCCCAAGAAGAGTTGGGAAGGACTGGCGGGGGGCATGCTCTTCGGGATGGCATTCACTCCAATCGTGGCGGCGGTGTTTAACTTACCGTGGTTTCATGGTGTCGCGCTTGGTCTGATCGGAGCAACGATCGGCACGCTGGGTGATTTGTCTATTTCAATGATCAAGCGGCAGGTCGGCGCTAAAGACTCCGGCCATTTGATTCCCGGTCATGGCGGCGCGCTCGATCGATTGGACAGTCTGCTGTTTACCGTGATCGTTGGCTACTACTATCTCAACTGGATCGCACACACAGGGGGGAACTGACATGACATCCACTTCGATCATTGCCGACCCGGATCGCAACCTGGCGCTCGAACTCGTCCGCACGACCGAAGCAGCCGCCATGTCGGCGGCGCGCCAGATGGGCCGCGGTGATAAGATCGCAGCCGATCAGGCCGCCGTCAACGCCATGCGCCTGATGTTCAACACCGTGGATATGGACGGCATCGTCGTCATCGGCGAGGGCGAAAAAGACGAAGCGCCGATGTTGTTCAATGGCGAGCGATTGGGCACGGGCGCGCTGCCGCAGGTGGACATCGCGGTGGACCCGATCGACGGTACGCGCTTAACGGCCCTGGGCCTGCCGGGCGCTGTCGCCGTGGTGGCCCTGGCCGAGCGCGGCACCATGTATAACCCCAAGCATCTGGTCTACGCCAACAAAATCGCGGTTGGCCCGCGGGCGCGTGGCATGATCGACATCAATGCGCCGGTGAAAGATAATTTGACCAAAGTCGCCAGAGCATTGGGCAAAGACCTGCACGATCTCACCGTTGTCATCCTCGATCGCGATCGTCACAAAAACCTGATCCGCGACGTCCGCGAGTGTGGCGCGCGCATCAAACTAATCAGCGACGGCGACGTGGCCGGCGCGCTGTCAACCGTGTTCAGCGATACCGGAGAAGATATTCTCATGGGCATCGGCGGTTCGCCCGAGGCCGTCATCACGGCGGCGGCCCTGAAATGTGTGGGCGGCGAGATTCAATGCAAGATGTGGGCGCGCGACGAAAAAGAACGGCTTAAAGCGCTCGATTTCGACATCGATCTCGATCGGGTGCTCACCACCAACGATCTCGTGGCCGGCAATAACGTCTTCTTCGCGGCCACCGGTATCACCGACGGGCAACTCGTCGGCGGCGTGCGCTACGAGGGCAACTCGATCCATACCAGTTCGATCGTCATGCGCAGCCTGACCGGCACGATCCGCCGCATCGAATCTCAGCACTACCTGGACAGACTG
>JACRBO010000588.1 GCA_016219235.1 Chloroflexota bacterium | reverse complement strand
TGACGCAGTCACGATCCGATTGTCGGTAGGTGACCAGGCTGCATCCCGTACCACCGTCGTATGACTTGCCAACACCCGCTGCTCAGTGCCTTGCTGAGCATCCCAGACGCGGGCCGTACCATCGATGTGCGCGGTAAGGAGGCGTTGTCCGTCGTGTGACCAGTCAATACTCGTGGCGTCACTGATGGACGCGGTAAGTGTAAGGGTTTTGGTATGCGTTTCAAGATTCCAGACGGCCGGCTCGGGGCAGGGTAGGCCGCCCAAAGGTACAAAGCCCGACGTCGTGGCGATGAAGTCACCAGTGGGTGACCAGGCCATATCGACGATGCCACAGTCACGGCTCGACCAGTCTGTCTCTCCCAGGCGGTTCACTTCGCGGTGCGATTCCATATCCCAGATAATGATCACGCCGCCCTTGTCAGCGTTGCCGCCCGCCAGTCGTTTTCCATCTGGTGACCAGGCCAAGCCGGAATACATCGAGTCTTTATAATCGGTTGTCAAATCCACGTAAGGCTGGCCTTCTTCGACAGCGCGAGCCAGAGCGCTTTCGGCCTGACCAGTGTATGGAAAATTCTCTAGCGCCTCCAAAGCCAACAACACCGCACGCTCCGGCACAGTGCCTTGCAGTTCATTCAATGCCTGTGCCGCCAGGCCAATACTGGCTTGCCGCAAGGCTTCCTGTTTCTGCGTCTCTGCGATTTGCCGCTGGCTCTGCGCCTCCTGCTCGCGATTGCTCGCGAGCAAGGCCAGCGCTCCGCTGATGATGGCCGCGATGACCGCCACTGCCACCAGGCCCTGCAACACGCGTTTCGCGCGATGTTCCAACTTCATTTCGCGGGCGCGCCGTTCTTCCTCCGCCAATCGCTGTTGCTCGCGTTCATCAAGGCTGGCGTGCAGATACGCTTGCTCATCAGCCGTCAGCGCAATCGTCGTCGTCTTGGCCCACTCCTCAAACTGCTGCAAGCGCGAGCCGCGCAGCAGGAAACTGGCATCGCGATCGGCGTGCAGCCATTCACTTGCGCCCGTGCTCAAGGCGCGCTGCAAACGCACATCTGATCGGCTGTCGATCAACCACTCGCGCAGGCGCGGCCACTCGCGTAAAAGCGCTTCGTGCGCCACTTCGACCGTCGGTCCGCGCGTCTGCAAGTCGCGATCGAAGGACAACAGACGCGCTCTGCCAAAGGCGTCGAGGATCTTGGACGTTGGAAGTTGGAGATTGGAGGTTGGATTGGCCAGCGCTTCCAGTTCCGCACGGGCCACTCGTCGCCGGGTGTCCTCCACACCTTCGCCGAGCGTGACCAGCCGCAGGAAGATTTGCTTCGTCAAGGCCTGGCTGGCTTCATCAAGCGCGGCATACACGTCCTCGGCGCGGCGGCCCAGCGCGCCCTTCACGCCGCCGATGGCCTGATACGCGCTCTTGATCAGCGCCGTGTCTTGCCGATGCTCATACAGTTCCGTCAGCGCATATTGCAACAAGGGCAGGCCGCCCGGCTGCTCGATCACATCGGCGGTGATGGCTTCAACCAGGCCGCTTTCCAGTTGCAGGCCCACCCGCGCCGCCGGCCCCGCAATCGCCCGCTCGATCTCGTCGGCGGTCAACGGCAGCACCAGTTCCAATCGCCGTTGCATCATCTCTGCAAAATCCACGTAGCGCAGCGGTCGGTCGATGAAGTCGGCGCGCAAGGTGATGATCACGCGCACACGGCTGCGTTCGGCCAGCACCGTTTCGACCAGCGCATCCAGTAGCAGGGCGCGTTCGCCTTCATCTTCAACCAGCGTGAAGACTTCCTCGAATTGATCGAGCACCAGCACCAGTTCGGTGTGTTCGTCGTGGGGCAAACAGCGATGAATAGCGCGCAGCAGCCCGCGCCGGTCTTCTTTGATCTGCGACAGCAAACTCTCCGGCGGGTTGACGGCAATCCGTAGCAGGCCGGACTCGATTTCTTCCAGCGGATGCGCGCCGGGCAGCACTTCCACGATGAACCAATTCTCGGAGTGCGGCAGCGCACCGCGCCGCAAGGCCGGAATCAAACCGGCTTTCACCACCGATGATTTGCCGCTGCCCGATGGCCCGACAATCGCCAGGAAGCGCGCCAGATCACCGCCTTCGCCCAGGCGGGCCAGCAATTGCTGCGTCAGCGCCTCGCGCCCGAAGAAGTCCGCGGCATCGGCTTCTTCAAAGGGCCGCAAGCCTTTGTAGGGATTGAATAGTTCGATTGGGCTGCGTGGATCGATCGGGAGTGTTGAGATCGCCACGCGCCCGACATTCAGCGCAACTTGAAAATCGTGCAACACCCGATCGACTTCGGCATACCGATCGGCGGCGTCTTTGGTCGTGGCCTTCGCGATCACATCGTCGAGCGCGGCAGGCAGACCCTCGCGATGCGCGGACAACGGCGGCATCGGCGCGTAGAGATGCTGCTGAATCAACAGGATCGGCGTCGGGCCGCTGAACGGTCGCGCCCCGGTGAGCATCTCATACAACATCACGCCCAGTGCATACACATCGGTCTGCGGGCGCACCGGATCGGAGTTGATTTGTTCAGGCGAGATATACGCGGGCGAACCGACGATCATGCCCGCCTGCGTCTGATCATCGGGGCTGCCCAGATTCTTAGCGATGCCGAAGTCGGCGAGGTAGGCGTTGCAGTCTTCATCCAACAAAACATTGGAGGGCTTCAAATCCCGATGGATCACGCCGGCCCGATGAGCCGTCAGCAGCGCCGCGCAGATCTGATCGAGCAGGCGGTTGATCTGATCGAGCGGCAGCGGTCCGCGATTGATCAGATCGTGCACGCTGCCGCCGCGCAAGAGCCGCATGACCAGATAAGCCACGCCGGGTTCGCGCCAGTAGTCGTAGAGCGGCACGATGTGGGGATGTTCGAGCCGCGCCACGAGTTGCGCTTCAGCCTCGAAGCGGCGGATGAAGTCGGGATGATTGGCGTACTGGGGCAGGATAATCTTGACGGCGACATCGCGCTCGACGAGCGGCTGCACGCCCCGATAGACCGCGCCAAACGAGCCGGCGCCGAGTCGCTCACCGAGCAGATAACCGCGAATGGCGCGTCCGCTCAGGTCTTCCAGGCCGATCTCATCGGGGGCCACTTGCGGCGTGGGGGTGGGTTCGGGTGGGCGGCCACCGGGGAAGGCGGCGCGGGCCTGCCGCACAAACTCGGCGCGCTCGTCCAGCGACACGGCCAGCGCCATGGCCAGCCGTTCGGCGATCTGCTGCGAGGGGCGCAAGTCACCCGCTTCGATCTTGCGCAGGGTGATGGCGGCGCAGCCCACGCGCCGGGCCAGTTCATCCTGCGTCAGATCGAGCGTGCGGCGGCGCTGGCGAACGAGTTGGCCGAAGACGTTGTCTTGCCCCATCATTACCTCCACTGAGGACGCGGCCCCCGCTCGCGGACGACAGTTTCAATCTATCACAATTGACGTAGCAAAAGCAAGGACTATTTTTGGAGCAAGGGCAGATAGAGATAAGTTAGCGGTTGTGCCAGCCCTGCGGGTATGCTTATTGTTGATCCTCCGCCTTCCTGTATTCGTAGAGGTGCGGCTGGTAGTAACGTGAAACTTACGCTTGCGTTTGAAACCGCTGCGAGGGCAATGTTGCCTTTCAGGCCGGAAGTTCCGCCAGCCGTCAGAGTGTAACTGCCTGTATCGGCCCCCATCGTATTGACGAAGAAGATAAATCCGCCCGTTTCATTGACGTGCAGAGTAGTGGTCAGGACAACGCTATTGACCGTAACGGTCAAAGTGCTGCTAACCGGGAAGTTCTCGCCTGTAATAGTGAAATAGCTACCGGGCAGGCCCGTTGGGTAGTTGATGGCGACCTGCACTGGAATGTTGTCGATGATATCGATGGGCGTCAGGCTTTGGGCAATGGTGCCGAGGCCCAGTTGGCCGTACTTGTCCCAACCCCAGCATTTAGGTCGTCCAGAGCCGACCAGCGCGCAAGTGTGAGATCCGCCCGCCGCTAGCGCCGTCACCCCGCTCCCCAGCCCGCTCACATCAACCGGCGTATTGCGCGGCTGGATCGTGCCATCACCGAGCTGGCCCTGTCCGTTATATCCCCAACACTTTACCCCGCTGCTGTGGGCCACGTCCATCAATGCACAGGTGTGAGCCCAGCCCATCGCCAGCGC
>JACRBO010000579.1 GCA_016219235.1 Chloroflexota bacterium | reverse complement strand
CTGCGCCAACGCGATCGATCCGGCGAACAGCGCCGTCACTGCGCCCAGGATGCCCACAAACGATTGGACTTCCGGCGCCAGATGGAACAGCGGTTCCGATCGAGCGATGAGGTACACACCGGCCGTGACCATCGTGGCGGCGTGGATCAATGCGGAGACGGGCGTCGGGCCGGCCATCGCATCGGGCAGCCACACGTACAGCGGAATCTGCGCCGACTTGCCCGTAACGCCGACGACCAGCAGCAGCGTGATCAGCATCGCCATGCTTGCGCCGATCTCGCCATGCTCGGCGGCTTCAAACACGCCCGCAAATTGCAGCGTGCCTGCCGTGACGAACATCGCGAACATCGCCAGCATCACGCCGTAGTCGCCCACGCGATTGGCGACCATCGCTTTCTTCGCGGCGTTGCCGTTGGCGTCTTTCTCGAACCAGAAACCAATCAACAGGAAGGAGCACAGGCCCACGCCCTCCCAACCCACAAACAGCATCAGGTAGTTGTTCGCCAGCACCAGGATCAGCATGGCGACCATGAACAGGTTCAGGTAAATGAAGAAGCGCTGGAAGCGGCTGTCGCCGTGCATGTAGCCGATGGCGTAGATATGGATCAGCGTGCCGACGAGCGTGACCACCATCAACATGACACCCGTCAGCGCGTCGATGTGCAGGCCCATCTCCAACTTGCTCGGCCCTAATTCGAAGAACGTAAACAGCGGCACATTCACGCCGTGGTTCAGCATGCGCTCTTCGGGCGACAGGCCCAGCAGGCCGACGATGACCAACACCGACATCCCAAACGACGCGGCGGCAGCCAGGACAGCCGTCCAGCCGATCTCGCCTTCGCTGCGCTGCTTGCCGCCGAAGGTGTTGATCAGCAACCCGATCAGCGGACAGACGATGATCAGCCAGGCCAGGTTAAAAATCTGAGGCGCTTCAGTCACTGCTTCGTGCATATCGGCTCCCACTTGCTCTCGCTGGACGACAGTCCAGCGGCGGACTGTCGTCCGCCGCGCGCATTAGCCCTTCAACGAATGCAAATCGTCCACGTTGATGCTTTGCTTGCTGCGGAAGATCGTCACGATCAACGCCAGCCCGACTGCCACTTCCGCCGCGGCCACGACCATGACGAAAAAGACGAAAATCTGCCCGTCGAGGTGGTTGAACGATCGAGCGAACGTGACAAATGCCAGATTGGCGGCATTCAACATCAACTCCACCGACATGAAGATCACGATCGCATTGCGGCGCACCAGCACGCCGATCACACCCAGCGTGAAGAGCAGGCCGCTCAGGCCAATTAATGCGGGAAAGAGGGTCACGAAACCTTCATTGCTCATGCCGTCTTCTTCTTCCTTTCATCGCGGGCCAGCACCACTGCGCCAACGATGGCCACCAGCAAAATCACGGACACGGCCTCAAACGGGAACAGGTACGTGCTGTACAACTGCGCCCCGACTGCTTCAGCGCTGCCCTGCACGATTTGATCGGCGGGCAGATCAACGATCTGCACCGGGGCCTGATTTAGCAACATGAAACCGCCCAGTGCCAGCACGATCAACGCCATGACGAAGGCCAGCGTGAGCTGCCAGGGCCGATCGAGCCGCGCGCCGATCCGTTCTGCGCCCAGCAGCATGATCACGAACAGGAACAGCACCATGATCGCGCCGGCGTATACCGCCACCTGCACCATCGCGATGAACGGGCCGCTCAGCCCCAGGAAGAACACCGCCAGCGCCGACATGACGATGACCAGGAACAGCGCACAGTGCACCGCGTTGCGCGTCAGGATCATCAGCACCGCGGCCGCCACGGCGATGAGCGCCAGAATTCCAAAGATGATGATTTCAACCGCCAAGTTACACCTCGTTCTAACGAGTAACGAGTAATGCGTAATCAGACACCCCGGTACTCGTTACTGATTACTCGTTAGCCTTTACGGCTCACTCACCAGACCATCAGGCAAGATGGCCCGGTTGTACTTGCCCTCTTCAACCTGCTGCGGCGTGCCGGGCTTGCCAGCCGGCGCGGGCAAAATCAGCATGTCTTTGGTGTAGATCAAATCGCGCCGGCTGCCCGCCGACAGTTCGTATACGTCCGTCAGCACGATCGCGTCGGTGGGACAGGCATCTTCGCAGTAACCGCAGAAGATGCAGCGCAGCATGTTGATCTCATAGGTTTTGGCGAAGCGCTCGCCGGGCGAATAGCGTTCGGCGTCCGTGTTCTCGCCCGCCTCGACGTAGATCGCATCGGCCGGACAGGCCGCCGCGCACAACGCACACCCGATGCAGCGCTCCAGCCCGTCGGCGTAGCGGCGCAGCTCGTGCCGGCCGCGGAAACGCTGTCGAACCGGTCGTCTGGCTTCAGGATATTGAATCGTGACCGGGGCTTTGAACAGTTCCCGGAATGTAATGCTCAATCCCTTGACGATTTCCATTAACATAGGACTTTGTCCTTGTTTCCTTGTCTACTTGTTTCCTTAGCCTCTTAGCAACACCACCAGCGCCGTCACCATGACCCACGCCAGCGACAGCGGCAGCAGCACCTTCCAGCCGAATTGCATCAACTTGTCGTAGCGGAAGCGCGGCAGCGTCGCGCGTACCCACACCTGCACGATCAACAGCGCGATCACTTTCACAAGGAAGTAAATCACGCCCAGGATCGGCGTGTTGTCCACACTCAGCACCGGGATGGCCTGCGTGATGAATAACGGCAGCGGTTCGCGATAGCCGCCGAAGAAGAACGTGACCGACAGGCCGCTGATCACGATCATCTTGATGTATTCGGCCATGTAGAACAGCGCGAACTTCATGCCGCTGTACTCGGTGTTGTAACCCGAAGTGAGTTCCTGCTCGGCTTCCGGCATGTCGAACGGCGCGCGGTTCACTTCGGCCAGCGCCGTAATCATGAAGATGATCGCACCCACCGGCTGCAGGAAGAAGTACCACACCTGCTTCTGCTGCTCGACAATGGTGTTCATGTTCAGCGTGCCGGCCACTACGACCAGCGCCACCAGCGACAACCCCATCGCCAGTTCATACGAGATCATCTGTGCCGACGAACGCAAGCCGCCCAGCATCGAGTACTTACTGTTGCTGGCCCAGCCCGCCAACACGATGCCGTACACGCTGATCGACGTGATCGCCAGCACGTACAGGACACCGACATTCAGGTTGTGCGCTAACGTCAACGGAATCGCCGTCTCGCCCAGATAGATCGTGCCGCCCATCGGGATGACGGCAAACACCACGATCGCCGGAATCGCCGCCAGCAGCGGCGCAATGATAAACGTCGCCTTATCGGCTTCCGCCGGCACCACTTCTTCCTTAAAAATCAGCTTCACGCCATCGGCCAGCGGTTGCAGCAGGCCAAACGGCCCGGCGCGATTCGGTCCGACGCGCGACTGGAAGCGCGCAATCACGCGGCGCTCCAACAGCGTCACGT
>JACRBO010000578.1 GCA_016219235.1 Chloroflexota bacterium | reverse complement strand
GTTGGCCGATTTGCAGCTGGCCGTGCAGCGCGTGATCGCGGGTGAACGCTGGATATCCGGCCCGCTGGTCGAGCGATTGTTGCGCCACCGGTCGGCACCCGCCCTGCCCCCGCAAGTTCCGCCGCTTACCCGCCGCCAGCGCGAACTGCTGCATCTGCTGGCGCAGGGCCACGACAATCGCAAGATCGCGCAGACCACCGGCCTCAGCGTCAAGACGGTCGAGAACCACCTCACGCGCTTGTATCGCGCGTTGGGCGTGTACAGCCGATCAGAGGCGTTGAGTTACCTGATGCATCATCCCGAGGTGCTGGCGGCGACAGGTCAGCAAGCGACTGAGGTCGCTGCATCGGAATCCGGCAAATCCCTGTCGGTTTTGCTGGTCGATGACAATCCGCGCTATCGACAGCAGCTCGCGCGCATGATTGGCAAGACCTATCCAGCCACGCTGTTGTACGAGGCCGACGATGTTGCCGAGGCTGTGCGACTGGCCGAGAGCGTGAAGCCGCAGCTGGCGTTGATCGATGTCGTACTCACTGACGAAGACGGCATCTACTGCACGCGCCGCGTGAAAGCCGTGTCGCCGGCCACACGCGTCGTGTTGATCAGCGCGTATCCCGATCGGGAGTTTCACCGTTTAGGCTTAAGCGCCGGGGCGGTGGCCTTCCTCGACAAGAAAGACC
Organism: Chloroflexota bacterium; assembly: GCA_016219235.1. The sequence goes on along the minus strand of JACRBO010000578.1, from coordinate 7,923 downwards.
TGGACGCCACCGCCGTCCGGCAAGTCATTGACGATGCGTTGGTGTAGCCTCCGTCATGGCGAGGAGCATCCCGCCCGGCGCGCCGCCGCTTTGCGGATACGGCGTGAGCGGAGCAGCGTGCTCTTCCGCTGCGCAGTCGAAGGACGCGACGCGGCTATCTCATATCGATCAGGCCGAGATTGCTTCGCCGCGATACTGCCGCGGCTCGCAATGACGAATTCAACTATGGTTTTCAGTTGTTAAGGTGCAGTGTTGCCCGGCTGCCACGCCTCAGGCTTGCCCAGTATCTCGCGCACGATTAGACTAACCCCACCCATCACACATGCGTCAAACTTGAACGCCGATAAGCAAATATCCACGCCCGCCCGTGACGCGGCCAGCGCCCGCGCGTTGACTTCCTGCTGCGCGCGCGGCAGAATATACGGCCCGGCCAGACTCAACACCCCGCCTAACACCACTAAACTGGGGTTCAGCGCATTCACCAGACTCGCAATGCCAATCCCCAGATACCGCCCCACTTCATCCAGCACGTGCAGCACCGCTACTTCGCCCTGCTCCGCCGCAGCCAGGACATGCTGCATGCGAATCGCGGTCACATCGCCGTTGACTTCCGGCAGCGCCAGCAGCAGCGGCGTTTGCCCCAGTGCCGCGGCTTGCCTGATCCGTTCTTTGATGGCCGTCGGCCCGATCAATGTTTCCCAGCAGCCGCGATTGCCGCAGTTGCACTGCGGGCCGTCCGGCACTAACGTCATGTGACCGATCTCGCCCGCGAAGCCGCCCGCGCCGCCCACCAACTTGCCATCGATCACCAGGCCGCCGCCCAGGCCCACGCCCGCGCTGAGATAAATGAAGTGATCGTTTTGTTTTGCCACGCCCAACATGCGTTCGCCCAGCGCGGCCACGTTTGCTTCATTCTCGACGATGACGGGCACGCCAAACGCCGCGTGCCACATCTCGCGCAGGGGCACATCCTTCCAGCCGAGGTTGGGCGCAAACAGCAGCGTGCCCGTCGCGTGATCGATCAAGCCCGGCACACCCAGCCCGATGCCGAGCACGCGCTGACCGCTCGCTTCGGCCTGCTGCATCGCCTCGCGCACCATCATCTCTGCCTGCACCATGACCTGCGGTTGGCCCGGCCTGACTGCGCCGTTCGTATCGATCTTGCGCCGCCACATGACGTTGGCTTTCAGATCGGCCAGCACCACCGAGATGAAGTCCACGCCGATCTCCGCGCCGACGATGCGGCCCGCAGCCGGGTTCAGATCGATCAGCGCGCCGGGGCGGCCCGGGCCGATGCTCTGCGTGCCGGTCTCGCGCACGAAACCCCACGCTTGCAGCGGCGTCAGCAAGTTACCGATCGTGCTTTTGTTGAGGCCGCTGATTTCCGTCAGCCGCGCCCGCGCGATCGGGCCGCCGGCTTCCCACAGGTAATTCAGCACAATCGAGAGATTGCGTTCGCGCACCCAGGCTTGATCGGCGGTTCGATAGCGAGAGGTCATGGCATGGCCTTAGACCTGTCAGGTGGCGCAAGCGGTTACTGATGTTCACGCCTTCGATGCGTCACCTGACAGGTCTTATCACACTGGCAACGAGTGGAACGTGTCTTTCAACGCCGGATACAACGCGCGATACGACGGATACAAACGCTCGTACTTCGCGGCATTGGCGGCAATCGGCGCCGTCCGATCGGTGATCTTGATCGTGGCGGCCACCGCTTCATCGACGCTGTTGAATGCGCCCGCGCCGACGCCGGCCAGCAATGCCGCACCAAACGCCGCGCCTTCGGTGACGTTGACCAACACCAGTTCCGCGCCAAACACATCGGCCTGAATCTGCCGCCACACGGCGCTGCGCGCCCCGCCACCGGATGCTCGCACCTGCTCGATCGGCACGCCCAATCCTTTGATCAGTTCGAGGCTGTCTCGCAGGCCAAACGACACGCCTTCCAACACCGATCGAATCAGGTGACCTTTGCCGTGTCGCAGCGTTAAGCCCACAAATGCGCCGCGCGCCTGCGGATCGGGGTACGGTGTGCGCTCGCCGGTGAGGTATGGCAGGAACAACAGCCCCTCACTGCCCACCGGCGTGAGCGCCGCTTCTTGCGTGAGCAATTCATACGGATCAACATCGATCAACTTCGCGGCGGCTTTCTCCATCTCGCCCACCGAATCACGCAGCCAGCGGAATGATCCACCCGCGGACAACATCACGCCCATGTAGTGCCACTTGCCGGGGACGGCATGGCAGAAGGCGTGCAAGCGTCCTTGCGCTTCGGCCGCGTAATGATCGCTGTGCGCGAACACGACGCCGCTGGTGCCCGACGTAACCGAGATCACACCCGCCTTCACGATGCCGCTGCCCACGGCTTGCGCGGCCTGATCGCCGCCACCGCCCACGACGGACGTGCCCTCTTTCAAGCCGGTGGCCTTCGCCGCGCTCGCGCTGATGCGGCCCGACACCACATCAGATTCGGTGCAGACGGGCAGCCACTCACGCGGAATATCGAGCGCGCTCAGCATCTCGTCCGACCAGCGTCGATTCGCCACATCCAGCAGCGACATGCCCGACGCATCAGACACTTCGGTGGCGTATTCGCCCGTCAAACAAAAACGCACATAGTCTTTGGGCAAGAGAATGTGCGTTGTCTGATCAAAAATCTGCGGCTCGTTCTCGCGCACCCACACGATCTTGGGCGCGGTGAAACCGGGCAGCACCTGATTGCCGGTCAGTTGCAACAACCGATCGATCCCGCCCACTTTTTTGGTGATTTCCGCGCATTGCGCGCCGGTGCGCTGATCGTTCCACAAAATCGCCGGCCGCAAAATGCGATCAGCTTTATCGAGCATGACCAGGCCGTGCATCTGGCCCGTCAGGCCAATCGCGGTGACTTCCTCGCCCGATCGATTCGCTTTACTCAACGCGGCCTGAACGCTGGCGACCGTACCCTGCCACCAATCGATCGGATCTTGTTCCGACCACAGCGGCTTCGGCGTCGAGAGCGGATATTCCGTGGTGTGCGTGGCGATGACGCTGCCGCGCTCGTCAATCAACAGCGCTTTCGCGCCGGTGGTGGAGACGTCGATACCGAGAAGAAGGGACATGCGTGACTCCCCGAATCAATGACGAGTAACGAGTGACGAGTGAGAAACGGCCTTCACTCGTCACTCGTCACTCATCACGTTGTTTATCGAACACCCAGCAGCAGATCAATCGTCAGTTGATCCAACTTCTCATACGGCATCCCGCGCTGGCCCAACGCCGCTCGATCGAACTCACGGGCCTTCAGGGCCGCCGCTTTGCCGGTCGAGTATGCGCCGGTGAACTCCGCCAGCGAGCCGTCGTCGGCGTTAATCTCTGTCAACAAGCCTTGAATTTCCGGATCAGCGTTGAACTGCTCGGCCTTCTCTTTGAGGATCAAGTAGGTGCGCATGCAGCCGCGCGCGAAGGCCTTCACGCCGTCGAGGTTGTCGGTGCGATAGGCGTGCGCGTCGAAGTGGCGCGAACCAGAATAGCCGACCTCTTCGAGGAACTTGACCAGATAGAAAGCGGCCTTGATGTTCTGCGAACCGAAGCGCAAATCTTGATCGTAGCGCGCGTAGTTCTGATCGTTGAGGTCGATGTGGAATAACTTGCCCGCGCCCCACGCCTGCGCCACGGCGTGCATAAAGTTGAGGCCGGCCATGTGCTCGTGCGCCATCTCCGGATTGACGCCCACCATCTCGGGATGATCGAGGGTGGCGATGAAGCCCAGCATCGCGCCCGTCGTCGGCAAATAGATGTCGCCGCGCGGTTCATTCGGCTTGGCTTCCAACGCAAACTTCAGATCATATTTGTTGTCGAGGGCGTATTCGCACAGGAAATTCAATGCTTCAGCGAAGCGCTTACCCGAATCGAGCGCGCTCTTGCCGGAATCGGTCTCGGCGCCTTCACGGCCGCCCCAGAACACATAGGTCTTCGCGCCCAACTCCACGCCCAGATCGATAGCGCGCATGGTCTTGTGCAGAGCGTAGGCACGCACCTTGGGATCGTTGCTGGTGAACGCGCCGTCGCGGAAGGCAGGATCGTAGAAGAGGTTGGTGGTCGCCATCGGCACGCAGAGGCCGGTGTCGTTCAGCGCCTGCTTGAAATCGGCCACGATCTGATCACGCTGGGCGGGTGTGGCATCGATCGGGACGAGGTCGTTGTCATGGAAGTTTACGCCCCACGCGCCGACTTCAGCCAGCAGGTGAACGATCTGAACGGGCGTCAACGCCGATCGCACGGCCTTGCCAAACGGATCGCCGCCGGGGTTGCCGACGGTCCACAGGCCAAAGGTAAATTTATGTTCGGGTTTGGGTTGATACTGAGAGGACATTGGCTTTGCTCCTGAAAGAAGTGTGGGCGGGGAAGGTTTGTTTATCCATTCGCCAAATTAGACTCATTCTATGCCCAATTCCCGGCCGACAAATAGTACTATAGTCATGTTTTCCGCGTGATGTTTGTCACCTGCTCCCGATAATTAAGAGATTCACACATCGAAAAGCACCGATAGGCTGGTTTGACCTATCGGTGCTTACAGAAGTCTCACGCACGCCAGCGGCCCGCCACTATGCGGACACGGGCAGAAGCAAAGACGCAAAGGTCTCAAGGCTTTTTCTTTGCTTCTTTGCGGCTTTGCGTGAGGCTTTGTTACTCGTCGCGAAAAGTACGCAGCGTCTCCAGATAATGCTCCGGCAGACCGATGTCGAAGCGCCGCCCATCGATGACGACGCCGTGGAAGCCGGCCTCTTGCCGTAAACGATCGAGGCATGAGGTCAACTGAAATTCGCCCCGCTCGCGCACGTTGTTGGTGATATTCTCTTCGAGGTAGCCAAAGATTTGCGGCTTGATGATGTACTGCCCGAACAACGTCAAGTATTCACCTTCCGGCAGGCCGCTGATGAAGAGATGCTCGCGCGCATAATCGACCGTGGGCTTCTCGGCAAATTCGGTGATGTTCAACACCCGATTGGCCTCCAGCCAGATACCGGTCGCCGTGCCAAACGCCGCGATGGCTTCTTCCGGCGTGCGGCGCAACCCTACCACACTGAGGCCGTGTTCTTGATACGCATCCAGCAGTTGCTGCGCGCACGAACGATCCGTATTCGAGCGATACAGGTGATCGCCCAGCATCAGCAGGAACGGCTCGTGGCCGATCGCTTCGCGGGCGCAATACACCGCGTGGCCGAAGCCGTCCTGCACGTTTTGTGTGATAAAGGTGACGTGCCGCCCGATTTCGAGCAAGCGCCGCGCATAGTCCTGGAAGTGACGCGGCAACTTGTTGTAGTTCTCGATCGAAATCTGTGTATTGAAGAACGAGCGGAAATCGGCCAGATCATTTTCTTGCACGATGATGACGACTTCTTCGATGCCCGCATTCAGCGCCTCTTCGACGATGTAGAGAATGGCCGGCTTCGCCACGCCGTCGCGATCGATGACGGGGAATAACTCTTTCTTGGTCGCTTTCGTCGCCGGGAATAATCGCGTCCCAAAGCCCGCCGCCGGAATCAACGCCTTGCGCACTTTGCGACCCGGCTTCAGCGACAGTGTGTGACACTCCATGCCTAAGTCGCGTTCGATGATCTCCATCACCGCCTGTTGATCGGCTTCGCTGCGCGCCAAAAATTGCGCGGTGCCGTCGCCCTGCGAACCGACACCCTTGCCACCCCAGACATGCGCTTTGAGCGGCTCATACGCCAGCACTTTGTGCAGCACGGGCGACGTGAGTTCTTCGGGACAGGCGGGTGTGGCGTAGCGATCGAAGAAGGCTTGCGCCTCCACCATCAACGCGCCCAACTTTGGCGCATCACCCGCTTTCAATGCATCCAGCGCCTGATGCACGATGCGCTTGTTGATCGGCCCGAGCAACTCTTGCACGCCGCGCTCAATCTCGGTTTCCGCAAACGGATAGCAACGATTGAGTTTGTTGAGAATCTCCATCGTGTCTTTCTTCGCGTGCAGATCGACGATGACGAAGTACAGTTCGCTGTTGACTTGCAGTTCTTGCGTGTCCAGCAAGTCGCCGTCGTACGTCATCAACACCGGCCGCGTGCCAAAGGCGCAGCCTTGATCCATGCGGCCACAGCGCGAGGGCGTGGTGATCTCGCCCATATAGGCCAGTTCCATCTCGCCGCGTGTGGTCAACTTGAGATCGTAGATGCGATTGAACGCCCGCGCCGTCAACACGCAGATCGCCGCGCTTGAGGATAAGCCTTTTTTCATCGGCAAATCCGTGCACGTATTGTGAATGATCAGCCCCCGCACCCGATAGTTCGTCGCCACCTGATAGGCCACGCCCGCCATGTAGCTCCAGAAGCCGCCCCGCTCCGCTTCTTCGAGGAGCGCCTTCGGTTCCATCGGGATATCGTACGGGCCGATGATCGTCCCATCGGGCGCGGTCGATGACAACACGAGCGAAGTGGGATGCGGCTCGACCTCGGCATAAATCCCTTGATTCGTGCCGCTGATCAGCGTGTAGCCTTTTTCGATGTCGGCATTGATGCGGCGATGGCCGCCCGCCCAATCGGAGTGTTCACCAAACAGGCAGATGCGGCCGGGGACGAAGATCTTCATGTTGTGCTCCTTGCGAGGCTAAAGGTTCGGGGCGATTATACCGCAGGCAACACAAAACCGACCGTGTCGGCTGGACACGGTCGGCTAGCCCATCCAAAGCAAAGCGGGTTCCCACGCCCGCGTATCCGGCGGCGTGGGAGCCGCCTCTGCTGGACCTATACTTACGCTTCCTGCGCAGCCGCCGTCGCCGCCGCCCGCATCTCCAGACCGTGGGTGCGCCGCTGCAAATACAAGAAGCCCAGCGTCGCCAGCACCCCGATGATACCCGCCGCATACCACAGGAAATTGGGATTGAAGTTATCCAGCACCACGCCCGCCAGCAACGGCCCGACCATGAACGGAATACCCCACGAGAAGCCGAAGACCGCCATGTACCGGCCACGCATATCTTCCGGCGCAAAGGCCGCCGTCAGCGATTGTGCCACCGGTGACACCACCATCTCGCCAAAGGTGATGATCACCATCGCGAACACGAACGCCGCGTAGCCGCTCACGAAGCCGTACATCGCAAACCCGATCGCATACAGCGCTGCCCCGAAGGCCATCATGATCAGCGGTGTCCTGTCGCGGATGGCGCGCGTGATGGGGAATTGCAGCACCACCACCATCAGCGCGTTGATACTCAGCAGCGCGCCGTAGCCGCTCTCCGGCACACGATGTACATCGCGCAGGTACACGCCCAGGGTGGTGTTCATGTTCATATACACCAGCACCATCAACAGCGAGGCCCCCAGGAACAGCATAAACGAGGTGTCACGCAGCACCACGCCATAACCGCGGAAGGTTGTCCCCACGCTTTCCTGCTTCTCGCCTGATGCCAGCTTAGGCCGGGTTTCTTTCAAGAACGAAAACACAATCAAGGCCGTGATGCTGCTGATCACGGCATCCGTGATGAACAGCAGCAAGTACGACTGCGCCGCCAGGAAGCCGCCAATCGCCGGGCCGATCGTCACGGCCAGATTGAAGCCCACACGGATGATGCCATAGCCCTCGGCGCGCTTATGCTCCGGCACCAGATCGGCCACCATCGCCTGATGCGCCGGGCCGGCCACGTCGGTGAAGATGCCGGAGACCAGCGCCAGCACGTAGAACACTTCCAGCGTCTCCACGAAGCCCATCAACAGCGTGCTGAACGAACTCGCCAGCAAGCCGAAGATCATCATCGTCCGGCGGCCGATCCGATCGGTCAGCGCGCCGCCGATAAAGCTGCCCACGATACTGGAGATCGAGAACAGGCCAAACAGCACGCCGACCTCGGTCATGCCGACGTTGAACTTCTGCGTGATGTACAGCGCGAAGAACGGAAACAGCAGTGAGCCGCCCAGCCGGTCG
>JACRBO010000577.1 GCA_016219235.1 Chloroflexota bacterium | reverse complement strand
GGCCAGGTCTTTTTGCGTTTATCGCCACGCCAGCGGCGCGTGTTATTCTGTTTCGGTAATTTCGATCGTGGTGATCTTGGTGCCCGGCGTGCGTGCCCGCTGCGGATCGCGCTCGGGAATCGCCAGCACGACGCTCAACCCAACGGTCACTTTGCCAAACACCGTGTGCTTGTTGTCCAGGTGCGGCGTGGGGCCGTGCGTGATGAAGAACTGGCTCCCATTGGTGCCAGGGCCTGCATTCGCCATCGACAGGATGCCCGCGGCGCTGTGACGCAGATCTTTGTGGAACTCGTCGGCGAATTTGTAACCCGGCCCGCCCATGCCGCTGCCGGTCGGATCGCCGCCTTGCGCCATGAAACCCTTGATGACGCGATGGAATGTCACACCGTCATAAAAGCCGTCGCGCGCCAGGAAGACGAAGTTGTTCACCGTCTTGGGCGCTTTGTCCGCAAACAACTCGATGACGAAGTCGCCGGCCTCGGTCTTAAAGGTCGCCGTATATTTCTTCTTCAAATCAATCACCATCGCGGGTGCTGCTGCATATTGTTTAGCCACATTGCCTCCAGATGAATTAGACTTTGAGTCTTAAGTGATCACCGCTTCAAGCCGAGCGGGCTCCCACGCCCGCGGAACCGGCGGCGTGGGAGCCGCCTCGGCTTGCCATAGATGATCTGATGAGTGTATTTTACCCTATCGCAAATACTGATCAAAGAACCCCAGGATCGTGCGGGAGATGACGGGGTACCCCGGCTCGATCGGACCACCGCGCGCCCAGAAGCCGTGTCCCCCATTGTGGACGATCACCAGATCAGACTTCACGCTCGCTGCCGTCAACACGTCCTGCAAAATCACCGATTGCGTATACGGCACCGTCTCGTCGAAGTCGCCGTGCAAGATCAAGAACGGCGGATCATCCGGCGAAGCATAGGTCGTGGAACTGGCCTCTTTCAAGATTGGATCAGTCTGGCTCTTGGCGCGGAACACCATCCGATCGAGTCCGCGCACATTGCCGACCACATATTCCGTAGTCAAATCGTGGATGCCATACATATCCACTACGGCCTGCACGCGGCTCGATTGATCCAGATACTGCCCCGCGTCCCAGCCGGTCGATTGATCGCTGGTGCCCAACAATGACACCAGATGCCCGCCCGCGCTGGCCCCCCACGCCCCGATGCGATTCGGATCGAGATTGTATTGCGCCGCATTAGCGCGCAGCGAGCGCACCGCGCACTTCACATCCTGGATGTTGGCCGGGAACGTCGAGGTCGGCGCCAGCCGATAATCGATCGAGGCGATGAAGTAACCGCGCCGCGCCAGTTCCAAAAAGTAACTCATGCCGGGCGTGCCGGTCTTAGTCCCCGCCACCCAGCCGCCGCCATGCACAAACATGATCGCGGGCGCAGGGTCGGCGGGTTGCATCGGCCAATAGGCATCCAGCTTCAACTCGGTGCCGTCGTCGGCCGTGCAATAGGTGATGTCGCTGATCATCTGCGAGAAGGTGTAAGTTCCACCCGCTTGAACCGGCGCGGGTTTCGCTTCAAACGTGGGGACGCCGCGTGCCGCGACATTGGGAACGTCCGTCGGCGCGATCACGGCCGCCGGCAACTCACTGATCGATTGGTAACGGCTCTGCATGAAAGCGCGAAACGCTTCGCCGTTGGGCCGCAGCGATCCATCATCGTTGTTCAGCGCGGCACTGAGCGGTGTGGCGCGATCGAGACTGAACCACACCACGATTGACAACTTCAGATCGAGCGCGGCCGCCATGAGCCGCTCGACCGCTTCCGGCGTTTGATCGCGCTGGCCGAATTCATTGCTCATCAAGGGCAAGGTCGTCGTTCGACGCAAATAAGCGACCGCTTCCGACAACGCCGCTTTATCGGGAATATACCAGTGGAAATTCACATAGTCCTGGCCGGTAGTTGCGTAGCGCGCTAACATCTGTCGACTTTTCGCCAGCAGCGTTTGATACGAGGGATGGAGTTGATCGATGGCGGTGAGGCGGCACAGATCGGCGGGCAGATCCGGCGCGGCGCGCTGCGTAAAAGCGCACGCTTCCGTCAACAGACCACGTTCGACGGTGTCAGCCCAGACCAGCAAGGCCACCGCCTCGCTGCTCAGGCCGCCGTTCGCGCACTTCGCGTTGCGGGCATGAGCCGCTTCGCAGGCCGCCTGTAATTGCGCCATATACTCATCGACGCCGCCCGCCCAGGCCAACTCAGACGTTTCCTCGCCTTCGACGACGAGCACGGCCGGTTGATACGTCTCGACGATGCGGCCGACCGTTTGTCGATACGCGGTCAGATCGCGCGCGGGTGTCGTCGCACCACCCGCCCCCACGTTGTTGCGCACGGTCAAAATCAACTTGAGGCCGGCCCGCGGCGCGAGTTCGCACGCAGCATCGTAACACGCGCCCTCCCAATCTTCGACGGTGAGATACCACGGCCTGAAGTAGGCCGCGCCCAGCGCTCTGCTCAACTCTACGCGATGTTGATCGCTCAGCGCCGCGCCGCCTAACAGCAGGCCAAAGGGATTGCCCACCGGATCAGTCGTCGGCAGCGTGGTCGCATTCTGGAGTGTGGGGGTGGGTGCGGGAACCGATCGGGCGGGTAGCACGTTCGTCGGATCGATCGCTACGAGCGGCGCAGCGGCATTGGCCGCCGGATCGCCGCACGCACTCAACGCGCCTACGGCGATCACGATCAGCAGTAATCCGATCTGCCAATTTTTTCGACGAGAAATTTGCCGGTAACCAAACATGGAAGCAATTGTACGCGATTCGCGAAATTCGTGGAGCGTTCAGGAACGCTGGCCTCAGTCCTTTGACGGATTGACGCAATCAACCGATTGGGCGTAAACTTGCAACGCTTATTTCAGTTCGCTCATTTTAATGCAGGAGTCCCAGATGGCTAATTGTGATGTGTGCGGCGTGATGACGCCAACCCGAACCAGCCCCACGTATGCCGCGCCGGAATTTCGCCGGCTGGTGAGCCGGGGCTATACGCCCGATGGGGCCGCGATCGATCGGGCGGTGAGCAACGGCCTGGCGTCCTCGCGCGAGAGTGTGGTTCCGCAGTGGCAGAAGAAAGTCGCCGAAAAACAGACCGACTGGCTGTTGTGTCGCGATTGCGCGGCGCGCGTAGCCGACTATCGATTTAGGGGACCGGCGCGCAATCCGCGCTGGTGGCTGCCGTGGGCGATCGGGATCGTGGCGATCGTGATCGCGTTGGTGGCAGTGGTGATCATCAACGCGCCCAAGTCGCAGGCCCGATCGTTGGGCGGCTATGATCTGGGCAACGCCATCATCACCAGTTTTGCCTTCTCACCCGATGGGCAATTCCTGGCAGCGGGTGACGGCGAGCGGCGCGTGCGCGTGTGGAGCGTAAAAGACGAGCGTGTCGTTGCCACGCTGGCCGGACACCAGTCGCCTATTACGGGTGTGGCCTACTCGCCCGACGGCAAATGGATTGCGGCGTCCGGCAAAGACGAACACATCATCGTGTGGGACGCGGCTTCGGGCCAGATTGCGCGGCAGTGGACGGGCCACTCGCTGGCGATTGCGTCGCTGGCCTTCTCACCTGATGGTCAATGGCTGGCAACGGCGAGCCATGATCAGACGATCAAGTTGTGGAATGCGGCGACCGGCGCTGAAGTGCGCACGTTTAGCGGTCATTCACTCACCGTGACCAGCCTGGCGTTCACGCCAGATGGTCAATCGTTGGTATCAGGCAGCGACGATCAATCGCTCAAGATTTGGGATGTCGCCACGGGCCGCCTGCTCAGCACACCGGGCGCGCACGCGGGCGCGATCAAGGCCGTGGCGATCTCGCCCGACGGTTTGCTGATCGCGTCGGGCAGCAACGATTTCAGCGTCAAACTCTGGGACACTGTGGCGGGCGAAATCGCGCGCACACTGGGCGGGCATGAATCACCGGTGGTGGCCGTGGCCTTTTCCCCGGATAATCAATGGCTGGCGTCGGGCAGTGAAGATGGCCGCGTCAAAGTGTGGGATGTAAAGACGGGGCAGGCGCTGCACACGTTGAGCAATTACAAAGCGGCGTTGTTGACCAGCCTGGCTTTCTCGCCGGATGGCACGCTGCTGGCGGTCGGCAACTCGATCGATGTGAGTTTGTGGGACGCCACTAAACTGCCGTAAGGCAGCCTCACCCCTCTCCCGAAATCACAAAGACGATTTCGGGAGAGGGGGCGGAGCGGGGCCATCAGTTATTGGGCGCGCCCGCCGCGACCCAATCGCTGAGCGTGCGAATCTGCGCGGGCAGCAGCTTAGGTCCCTGTTTCGGCATCTCACCACTGATGACTTGCTCGATCAGGAAACTGTTGACGACATCGCCCGGCGTAACGACTGAGCCGTTGTTTGAGCCGGCCATGACTTCGGCATATGACTTCAGTGATAGGCCCTCTTTTGTTTCCTCGCCGCCGTGGCACTTCACACAGATGCGATTGAAAATCGGCTGCACGTTGCGGCTGTAACTGACCGCGCCGCCGGTTGTAACAGGCGTCGCCGTGGGTGCAGCAGCATCGGATGTGGGCGGCGCAGCCACTGTAGCCGCCGCAGTCGCAGTCGGCGAGGGCGCAGCCGTGGGCGGCTGTGTTGTAGGAGTATTGGCAGCGGCCGCGGTCGGCGCCGCGGTGGGTGTTTGAGTCGCCGCAGTTGTGGCGGTGTTCGTGGGTGGCACAGTCGTTGGCGACGGCGCGGCCGTCGGTGGGGCGGATGTCGGCAAGGCCGATGTCGGCGAGGCAGCCGCGACGGGCGCTTGTGCGATCGGGGTCTGCGGCCCGGCGGCCGCTGAGCCGAACGAACCGATCGAGACGGCCACAAACCCGATCAACACTGCGCCCCCCACGATTAAAATTCCCAGTTGTCGAATCATATCGCCAGCTGTTGGATTCATCACTTTAGTCGTGCGCGTTACGGGCGCACCTGTTTTCCAGTGTTTCCCGCTCATCAGTCACTCCTAGATTCCGTAGAGAATCACGCCGCCCATAAAGCCCAGCGTGATGGCCAGGAAGAAACTGCCCGCAAAGGCGCCCATATACAACACCGTCGTCCTGGGCGACCACAACACTTCGCGATTGCGCCAGCGGCTAACAGCCGTCACCGTAGTCAAGATCAAGAGCGTCGTCGCCAGGATGATCTTGGGCAGCACCAGCGGCGCGCCGCCTTCAAAACGCACCAGATTGTCGCGCATCCCGG
>JACRBO010000587.1 GCA_016219235.1 Chloroflexota bacterium | reverse complement strand
TCGAGTTTGCCATAGCGGATGTTCTCGCGGATCGATCCGCTGAACAGGTGCGGCGTTTGCAGCACCACACCAATGCGCGATTGAATCGCCTGCAGCGACAACCCCGTATAATCCCGCCCCCCGATCGTGACGCGGCCCCTCCCCGGCTCGTAGAAGCGGCACAGCAAATTCACGATGGTCGATTTGCCGCCGCCCGTCGGGCCAACGAGGGCGATCGTTTCGCCGCGCTTGACCTTCAGTGAGAAATCTGCCAGCACAGGTTGATTGTCGCCGTAGTCGAAATCGACGTGATCGAATTCGAGGTCGCCCACGATCGTGCCGGGATCGATCGCACCGGGCCGATCGACCACGCCGGGTACGACATCGATCAACGAGAAGACGCGTTCGGCGCTCGCAATCGCGTGCTGCATATCGGCATAGACGCGCGCCAGATCTTGAATCGGCCACATCATGAAGGTGATGAACGAGATGAAGACTTGCAGTTGCCCGATCTTCAGCCCGCCAATCTCCACTTGCGAACCGCCGTACCAGATGATGATACCGATGGCGACCGCGCTGATGATCTGCACGGCGGGCAGGAACAGTGCCGACAGCCACGCGGCGCGAAAGCCGGCGCGATACATATCGCCCGTCAACACGCCGAACTCGCGCAGGTTTTCTTCCTCGCGGCCCAGCGCCTTGATCACGCGCACGCCGGTAATGTTCTCGTTGTACGCGCCCGTGATCTTGCTGTTGATGCGGCGCACGTTGCGGAACTCCAGAATGATTTTTCGCTTAAAGTAGACCGCGGTCGCCAGCAGCACGGGGATCGACAGCAGCACCATCAAGGCCAGTTGCCAGTTGATGGTGATCATCACGGCGAAGGACGTGACGATGCTCAACGCGCCCCACACGCTATCGACGATGCCCCACGTGACCAATTCGGAGATGCGCACCGAATCCGACGTGACGCGCGACATGATCCAGCCGACGGGCGTCTGGCTATAGTACGTCAGCGACAGGTCTTGCAGCCGATCGAACATCTTCTTGCGCAGATCGTACTGGATGCGCTCGCCCAGGATGCCGGCCAGATAGATGAAGCCAAACACGCCCGCCGCCTGAAACACGATCATGACGGCGTACAGTGTAGCCAGCCGGATCAGCGCGGCGGCATCGCCGGGCACGATGCCCTCGTCGATAAACCGGCCGCGCGTGTAGGTGAAATACGCATCCAGCACGACCACCACCACCACCGCGAACAGAAAGCCCAACACCCACTTCCAATGCGGTTTCGTCTGCAGCAGGATGCGTTTGATGGTCTGCCCGTTGAACCGGGTGGTGAATTCTTCTTCTTCAAACTCAATGTCGTCAGCCATGCTGTGCCCTTCGGGCGGTAATCAGGGATCGGTAATCGGTAACTGGTAATCGGCGGCCTGGGCTTCTCACTCGTTACTCGTCACTCGTCACTCGTCACTATCCACTCACCACTATTCACTTCCTTTTCCAACTCCGCCTCGATCCGCATCTGGATGTCGAAGATCTGCCGGTAAATGCCGGGCTGCGCGCTCAGTTCGTCGTGCGTGCCGCGCTGCACGATGCGGCCCTTGTCCAGCACCAAAATCAGATCGGCGTTCATCACGCTCTGGATGCGGTGAGCGATGATGAATGTGGTGCGCGGGCCTTCCAGGCCGTGCATCAACCGATCGAGCGCGTCACGAATCTCTTCTTCCGTCTCCAGATCAACCGACGAAGTCGAATCGTCCAGAATCAAGATTCTTGGATTTTTCAACAGCGTCCGCGCAATCGCCACGCGCTGCTTCTGCCCGCCCGATAGCGTCACGCCCTTCTCGCCGACCAGGGTGTTGTAGCCCTGCGGAAACGAAGCGATCACATCGTGAATGGCTGCCGCTTGCGCCGCCGCTTCGACTTCCGCCTGTGGCACATCGCGCCCCACGCCATACGTGATGTTTTCGCGGATCGTGCGCGAGAACAGGAACGGTTCCTGCTCCACAATGCCGATGTTCTGCCGCAGATACCGGCGCGGATACTGATTCAGTTCCACACCATCCAGCGTCAGCGATCCGCCCGTGTACTCATAGAAACGCGGCAGCAAGTTGACCAGCGAGGTCTTGCCGGAACCCGTCGAGCCGAGCAGCGCGATCGCTTGCCCCGGTTCAACACAGAATGAAATGTCGTGCAGCACGCGGCTCTCGGTGTCGTAGGCAAAATCGACGTGATCGAACACGAGCGCGCCTTTGACAGACGTGGTCGGCGCGATCGAGCCATCGGTCAACGGTTCGCGCTCTTCCTTGATGACATC
>JACRBO010000586.1 GCA_016219235.1 Chloroflexota bacterium | reverse complement strand
CGAACGTCTGATTCAACACCAGCTTGATGATGTCCCGCGGATAGTGCAGCGTCTCAAAAATATCCAGCGCCGACGCGGTGGACAGCACCGAAGCCAGATCAGGCGACATCACCGCCAGTATCTCCTGCGCCAGATCCAGCCCGGCCAGCGTCGTCTCGCGGAAATCGTGCGGCAAGTCCAGCACGATGTAGTGATAGCGCTCGCGCAGCACCGTCAACACGCGCGTCACTCGTTCGCCCGTGATCAACTCGCTGTCTTCCGGCCGGCGGGGCGCGGCCAGCAAATACGCGCCGCTGCCGTGCGGCATCAACAGGCTGCTCACCAGTTCCGCATCGATCTCGTCCACCGCCAGGTGGGCCACATCCGCCCAGGTGTTGCGCTGCGCCAGATTCAGCATTAAGGCGCTGTGCCCCGCCATCAACGACAGATCGACCAGCACCGTGGGACAATTCCACAACTGCGCCAGGCCCGTCGCCAGGTTCGCCGCCAGCGTCGAGACGCCCACCCCGCCGCGCAGCGAAAACGCCGCCAAAACCTTGCCCTCAATCGCCGCCGAACCGCCCTCGGTTGCCAGCGCGCGCCGCAACAGCACCTTCACGCGCGCCTGCAATTCCGGCGGTTGAAACGGCTTAGTCATGTAATCATCCGCGCCCGCTTCAAAACCGCGCACCTTCTCTTCCACCGACTCCTGCCCCGTGAGCATCATGATGGGCAAGCGGGCCGTGGACGCCTTAGCGCGCAAGCGGCGGCAGACCTCATAGCCGTCCATCTCCGGCATCATCACATCCAGGATGATCAACTCCGGCCGGATCTCGTCCACCTGCCGCAGCGCCTCCGACCCGCTGGGCGCTTTGAACACTTCGTACCCGGCGGCGGTCAGCACCCGCGCCGTAATCTGAATGATGATCTGATCGTCGTCGACTACCAGAATACGAGGGGCCATGCTTATCCTCCAAGTTTAGGCTGTCACGAATTGGGCCTTAAAAGCCGCCCGCACCCGATCGAACTCCTGCTCCACTTCGGCCAGCTGCGCGTCACCGCCTTCGACGCCGCCGCCTGTGGCGGCGCCATCGCGGCCCAGTTTTTCCAGGTCGAGGCACAGGGTTGCCATTCGCTGCGCACCCAGGCTGGCGCTGCTGCCCTTTAAGGTGTGCGCGCTGCGCTGCAAACCCGGCGCATCGCCGGTCACAATCGCCTGCCGAATCGTGTCGATCAGCTGCGGCGCATTGTCCAGATACAGGCTAATCATCTCCAGCGCAAAATCAGGCTCATCCTCGGCCTGCAGGGCGCGCAGATCGTTCAGCATCGACCAGTCGATGTCAGCGGGCGGTGCGACGGGCGCAGCTGGCTCGATCGGGCGCAGCTGCTGCCCCCAGCGTTCCAGCGCTGATTGCAGTTCCTTTACCTGGATCGGCTTGCTGATGTAATCGTCCATCCCGGCGTCCAGGCACGCCTCCCGATCGCCCTGCATGGCGTTGGCCGTCATGGCGATAATGCGCGGTTGGGCCGCGCGCGGTTGGGCCGCGCGTGGTTGAGCCATCTGCGCCATCGCCCGAATGCGGCGCGTCGCCTCCAATCCGTCCAACTCCGGCATCTGCACATCCATCAAGACCACATCATACGGCTGGCGTTCCAGCGCGTCAAGCACTTCCAGCCCGTTGCCGGCCACGTCGGCGCGATAGCCCATCTTGCGCAGCATTTGCAGCGCCAACTTCTGATTGACGGCATTATCCTCGGCCAGCAGCAAGCGCAGCGGCAGCCGTTCGCCCAGCTGCGCGTCAAATTGCGAAGTGGCGGCCGGTTCGCGCCGCGCCGCCGTTTCAGGCTGCCCGGCAAATACTTCAACCAACGCATCATACAACATGGATTGCTTGATCGGCTTGGTGAGATACGCGGCGAATTGCGCTTCGGCCGCGCCCACCTCTTTGCGGCCCATCGAACTGAGCATGATCAGCGGCAGCGCGCGCGCGTCGCGATAGCGGCGAATCTCCTGTGCTAGCATCACACCGTCCATATCCGGCATCTGCATGTCCAGCAGCGCTAAGTCAAACGGATCGCCGCGCTGAATCCACTCCAGCGCCTCGCGCGGCGAGGGCGTCTCACGCGGGATCATGTTCCACGATCGAGCCTGCCCCATCAGCACGCGGCGATTGGTGTCGTTGTCGTCGACGATCAACACGCGCCGATCGCGCAGCTGCGGCTGATCGGCCAGGTGATGAATGCGAACCTGCGTGGGCGCAGCTTCAGCTTGCAGCGTAAAGTGGAAGGTGCTGCCCTTGCCGGGCACGCCCGCACTGTCCACCCACATCGTACCGCCCATCAACTCGCTTAGGCGTTTGCTGATCGCCAGGCCCAGGCCGGTGCCGCCATACTTGCGCGTGGTGGACGCATCGACCTGGCTGAACGACCGGAAGAGGCGATCGATCCGATCGGGCGGGATGCCCAACCCGGTGTCTTTGACGGCGAAATGCAAAGTGTGAAGCGTGCGCTCGTCGTGCTGATCGGTGCGCACCAGATCGATCGAGACCACCACTTCGCCCTTGTCCGTGAATTTGAGGGCGTTGCCCAGCAGGTTGATCAAAATCTGGCGCAGGCGCGTCACATCGCCCACCAGCGTGGCCGGTGTCTGCGCGTCGATGAAGTAGGCCAGTTCGATGCCCTTGTCGCGCGCTTTGGTCACCACCAGATCGAGCGCGCTTTCCACGCAGTCGCGCACGTCAAAGGGCTGCTGCTCCAACTCCATGCGGCCCGCCTCGATCTTGGAGAAATCCAGGATGTCGTTGATGATGGTCAGCAGCGACTCGCCGCTGGCGCGGATCGTTTCGGCGTAGTCGCGCTGTTCGCTCGTCAGGTCCGTATCCAGCAGCAGGCTGGTCATGCCGATGACACCGTTCATGGGCGTGCGAATCTCGTGGCTCATCATCGCCAGGAAGGCGCTCTTGGCCTGGGTGGCAGCTTCGGCCTCTTCGCGCGCGCGCTGAAGTTCGGTAATGTCGTAATACATCGCCAACACGCCGATCTGGACGCCTTCGACGATGACGGGCACGGCGGACACCTCGACATCGATCAGTGTATCGTCCTGTCGTTTGCGGCGCGTCACGGCGCGGATGAGATTGCCGGTGGCCGCCTGCTGGCTGTAAGCGGCGGCTTCGGCGCGCAGGGCGTCATTGGTAATGAGCAGGTCGATGTTGCGACCGATGGCTTCTTCCGAAGGATAGCCGAACAACTGCTCGGCGGCCGGATTCCATGACACGACTTCGTTGCCGGGCGAAATAACGATGGTGGCCACCGGATTGTTCCTGATGAGCGATTCAAAGTATTGTTTCTCTTTGCCCACCTCTTGAAAATACCATTCCAGCGTTTCTTCGGCCCGCTTACGTTCGGTAATGTCGATGAACGCGCCGACCGCGCCGCGCGGCCGGCCCTCGTCATCAAAGAGCGGCATGACGTTGCCCACTTCGTAAATGATCGTGCCGTCGTCAAAAACGATCTCTTCCTCAAAGTCAGTGATTTCGACCCCGGACGCCGCGCTGATCTGGAGGGGAAGATCGTTGAGCGGCAGCTCGACGCCGTTCTGGAGGATCCGGGTGCGGACGGGCCGCTGGACTTCTTCCGGCGCGGTCAACGACGCGTTGCTGCCGGGCGGCAGGCGGAACCGCTCGTAGGCGGCGCGATTGCCGGTAATGACCCGGCACAGTTGATCGTGCGCAATCCACACGGCCGCCGGCACGGCGTCCATAATCGTTTGCAGATCGGCCGCGCGCGTACGGTAGCGGCTTTCGCTCTCACGCAGGCCTTCTTCCGCGGCCTTGCGCTCGGTGATGTCTTCTTTGACCGCCACGTAATGCGTAATCTGGCCGTGCGCGTCGGTAATGGGCGAGATGGAGGCCAATTCCCAGTAGAGCTCGCCGTTCTTTTTCTTGTTGTGAAATTCGCCGTGCCACGTGCGGCCGGCGCTGATGGTTTGCCACAGTTGACTGTATTCTGCCGGCTGTGTGTAGCCGGACTTCAGCACGCGCGGATTCTGACCGATGGCTTCTGCCGGTGTGTAGCCCGTCAATTGCGAGAACCACGGATTGACGTACTGGATGCGGCCGGTCAGATCCGTAATCACGATCGAGACGGGGCAGTGCTCCACGGCCCGTGATAGCTGGCGCAGCTGCTCATCGGCCTGCTTGCGCGCGGTGATGTCGTGGCCGATGCCCAGCAAGCCTGTGATCTGCCCGGCCTCATCACGCAACGGGACTTTGGAGGTCAGTAACCAGCGCCGCGCACCGTGGGCGTCAACGAAGTCTTCTTCGTGATTGAGCAGCGGTTTACCGGACTGCAGCAGCGCCACATCGTCGGCATAGCCGCGCGCGCCTGCCTCATTGGGGAATAACTCCAGATCTGTTTTGCCCAGCACATCGGCTTCCGAGGCGGCCCCGATGAGGGCCACATCCGCCCGATTGGCGACGAGCTTACGGCCGGCGACGTCCTTGATGTACACGCCATCCGGCAAATTGTCGATCAACGTGTGCAGCAGCCGGCGCTCGCGCTGCACGGCTTCTTCCGCCTGTTCGCGTTCGGCGGCCTCGGCGACGAATGGTCGGAAGACCAGCCGGTAGAGAACCGGCAGCACCAGCGCGCTCAAGATAACAGCGCCCAGCAAGGCTTTGACGAACAGCGGCAGCGAAAGCGCAGAAAAACCGGCTGTCAGCAGCATTTCCGCGACAAAGATCGAAGCGATCACACTTAACAAAATATGCCGCGGCGTGGTGTGCCCCGGCGATCTGGCTGGCACGATCGGGGTATCTGGTCCGGTTGTCATACTGGCGTCCTCCTCACTGCCGCGATCTGTCCTGATGCACAAACACGCACTGATCCGGGTGGTTGGTGAGCGTCGGCGTAGAGCGTCACCCTTATAGTATATGCGGGATTACCTCCGAGGGGGTTTCAGTTCCATTGCAGCTCTATTGCCCTTGCATTGCAATGTCAGGGCGGCCTTCAGTCAAGCCGCTGTGGTGCGTGACCAGACTTACAGCCGGACTCACCAGTCGACTGACGCGACCCGGTATTCGCTATGGTACAATAGCGCCGCGATATTCTACGTCAATGGAGACAACTATGCGGGTTTTGATCACGGGCGGGGCGGGCTTTCTAGGCTCGCATTTGTGCGACAAATTCCTGGCCGAGGGCCACAGCGTCATCGCCATGGACAACCTCATCACCGGCAGCACGCGCAACATCGAGCATCTGGCCGGGCGCGATGATTTCCTCTTTATCAAACAGGATGTGACCAACTATATCTATATCGAAGGGCCGATCGATGCGGTGCTGCATTTTGCGTCCCCGGCCAGCCCGATCGACTATATGAACCTGCCGATTCAAACGCTGAAGGTGGGCGCGCTGGGTACGCACAAAGTGCTGGGCCTGGCCAAGGCCAAAGGCGCGCGCTTCCTGCAAGCGTCCACCAGCGAAGTGTATGGCGATCCGCAGATTCATCCGCAGACCGAGGACTACTGGGGCCACGTCAACCCGATCGGGCCGCGCGGCGTGTACGATGAAGCCAAGCGCTTTGCCGAAGCCATGACGATGGCCTATCACCGCTATCACGGCGTCAACACCAAGATCGTCCGCATCTTCAACACTTACGGCCCGCGCATGCGGCTGGAAGACGGCCGCGTCGTGCCGAACTTCATCCCGCAAGCGCTGCGCGGCGAACCGCTGACGGTTTTCGGCGACGGGCTGCAAACGCGCTCGTTCTGCTACTGCTCCGATCTGATCGGCGGCATCTATCGGCTGCTGATGAGCGACGAACACGAGCCGGTCAACATTGGCAACCCCACTGAATTGACCATCCGCGAATTCGCCGAGACGATCAATCGGCTGACGGGCAACACGGCGGG
>JACRBO010000592.1 GCA_016219235.1 Chloroflexota bacterium | reverse complement strand
ACTGGCGCTCATCGTGGCCGGGGTCGCCTCGGCGCACGCCGATCTGGTGCGATCGAATCCGGCGACCAACTCCACGCTCGAGGTCGTGCCCGCCGCGATCACGATCGATTTCAGCGAAGCGATCGAGCCGGCGTTCTCGAAGATTACCGTCCTGTTCGAAGACGGCAGTACCGTCGATAACGGCGATAGCGCTGTTTCCCCGCTTGATCCCCGACAACTAATCGTATCGCTCAACGACGCACGGCAGGGCACGTACATCGTGTCGTGGCGTGTGCTCAGTGCCGTGGACGGGCACATCACGTCGGGCGCGTTTGTGTTCTCGGTGGGCAAGCCGATCAATCAATCGGTTGGGACCGATCAGGCGGGCGGGGCGGTGACGTCGCCTATCGATATGCTTGCTCGTGCACTGACCTTTATCGGGCAGGCGTTGATGGTGGGACTCGTCGCGTTTCGCTGGCTGGTGTGGCGGCCCGCGTTGAAGTCCGCGCAGTTGGACGACGCGGTTGACGAAGTCACCGTGTCGCGCAATACACGCCTGATCTATCTGGCGCTGGGTCTGACGGCAATCGGCGCGATCATCACGCTGTTGTCGCAATCGGCGTTGAATGACACTACGATCTGGGCGTGGCTGGGCACGCGCGTGGGCCGCGTGTGGATCGGGCGGGTGGCGACACTGATCGCCATCGGCATGCTGGCGGAGGACTTTGCTCTGGCGGGGCGCGGCGCGCCGAAAATCCGCGTGCTGACTAACCTCGCTGTGATCTGGTTGAGCGCGCAAATCTTGTTCCTGACCACGTTGACCAGTCACAGCGCGGCCGTCACGCAGCCGCCGATCGTGCCGTTTGCCGTCGATTGGCTGCACTTGATCGCCATGTCGATCTGGGTGGGCGGGCTGGCGCAGTTGGCGTTGAGTGTGCCCGCCGTAGCGAAGTCGCTGGGCGCCGAAGATCGATCGTGGTTGTGGCTGAAGACGGTTGTGACTTTTTCAACCGCCGCCGCGCTGGCGTTGGGCGTAGTACTGCTGACGGGCGCTTATTTGTCGATGCTGCACGTGGGCGATTGGGCGGCACTAATCAGCACATCGTATGGGCAGGCGCTGTTGGTGAAACTCGCGATTGCGGGTGTGGCGATGCTGATCGGCGCGTATAACTTGATCGTGACGAAGCCGCAACTCGATCGCGCGATTGATCAACCCGATCAAGCCCCGATCGTTCAGCGGCGTTTCCGGCGCGTGGTGATTGCGGAAGCAGCGGCGGCGGTACTGGTGGTGGCGGCGGCGGGCGTATTGACCAATCTGCCGCGTTCGAAAGATCCGCAGCCGGTGGCCGCAGCGGGCGCATTGACGCTGACCACGCGCGCCGATGAGGTCGATGCCGCGTTGACGATCGATCCGGCGCGATCGGGCCTGTCGAATTTCGCCTTGAAACTCAGCGAGAACGGCCAACCCATCGACGACGCGGCGGCCACCGTTTCGCTGCGATTTACGTATCTGGTGCGCAGTCTGGGCACGACGAAGGCCGACGCGGCGCGCGCCGAAGACGGCTCGTTTGTCGCCAGCGGGCCGTATCTGTCGCTGCCGGGCGAATGGCAGATCGAGGCGGCGGTGCGGCGGCCGGACGCCTTCGATGTGTTTGCGGCCTATCGGGTGAAGGTCAATCTCGACGGCGCGATCACGATCGCGGGCGCGGTGACGATCTTCGATCAACTGGCGCGCTGGTTGTCGATCTACAATCTACCCTTCGGGGGCAGTGTGGCGATCGGGTTGGGGTTGATCTGGTTGATCATCGGCTGGAAGGCGGCCCGCAACACGCTGTCGCAGATCCTGTTGGTCGTCCCCACGGTGATCGCTGTACCCATCGGTGTGTGGTCGATCGTGACGTTTGCGCGCGAGGCGACGCCGGGGCTGGCGCTGACGAATCCGTATCTGCCGGACGATGCGTCACTGGCGGCGGGCAAGACTTTATTTGAGGCCAACTGCGCGGTGTGTCACGGCGAGCAGGGGCGCGGCAACGGTCTGGCCGCCGCCAGTTTGAGCGTTCAACCGCCCGATTTTGGCAACGGGCATCTGGACATTCACACCGACGGCGATGTGTTCTACTGGATTCAGAACGGCCCGTCGGCCACCTCGCCGATGCCGGCCTTCAAAGACAAATTGAGCGAGGACGAGATTTGGCATCTGGTGAACTATGTGCGACGGCTACGGAATGAGGCAACCTCGAACGTAGGGGCGGACCTCGCGCCTGCCCAGACGGGGGCAGACGCAAGGCCCGCCCCTACATTGCCGTCGGTGTTGCAGCCTTACACGCCGCCGAGTTTCATCGCCAACGAACATGGGGCGACGCAGGTCATTACGCCGACGGGCGACGCTGCCGCGCTGGCGCTGCTGTCGCGATCGGATGCGGCGATGAACGCTTTAACTTCGCTGGTGGAAGATCAGATCGTGCGCGACAACGCCGGAAATGAATTGAGGGTACGCTTTGAATACAATACGCCTGATCGCATGCAGTATCACGTTGCGAATGGCGCGACCTCGATTCAAATTGGCGAGGATGATTATCAGCCCGCACCCGATGGAGCGTGGATCAAGAATGCGCGCGGCGTAGCCTTTGCGTGGCCCAATTTCTTTTACGCGAAGGTCGCGACGGATGCGAAGATTGAGAGCAGCGGGCCGGAGATCGTCGTGGCCTTTCGCTACAATGAAGTTGATTTCCGCGTGCAGATCGAGACGGCGACGGGGCGGATGGTGCGTTACAGTCTTGACGGATCAGACACGCACGTGACGGGGACGTACAGCGCGTTTAACGCCGCGCCGAAGATTGAAGCGCCGGTGAAGTGAACCGCGAATCAACACGAATCGGCGCGAATAAAAACGGGGCGAGTCAACAATGACTCGCCCCGTATGGCTGCCGCCCGCGTCGCACCAGACCTCGGAGGTTTTCCGCGACAATCAGGCAATGGCTGACAGTCCTGCGAGCCGGCTGGCAGTCAAAGCCAACCAGCCCGTTGAAACCTCCGAGGTCTTTCACCGCCCGATGGCGCGATCACCGCTGGCGGCGCATGGCCCGTTCAATGATCTTCACCATCGACGGCATTGGAATCGCGTACTTGCGCATCATGATCTCGGCCGCCTGATTGGTGGCGATCTTCGGGACGTCCACCGGACTGACGCCCTGGCCCATCAAGTCCAGGGCTTGCTGCTGCATCAAGTTGTAGAACTCATCTTCCAGTTCCGGCTGTTTCGCTTGCTTGTTGAAGAGTTTGCTCAAAAGGCCCACGGGGTTGCTCCTTAGCGTGTTCGGTGAATGGGGTGATCTACTTTGACGACGAATTTGTCGCTCAATTTGGTTCACAAGGGTACGGCCATTGTAGAATAAATCACTACGCGAGGCAAACGTAAGCGTGAGTAATCAACCACCGGGCGTGTCAAGAAACCAAAACCGGCGAAGCAAGCACCTCAAATCGAGGCGCTCACTTCGCCGGTGACGTGTTTCACTCGTCACTCGTTACTCGTCACTTGTTCGCACCTCTCGTACTCTGTCCGCCCGCTGCCTCATTCACCACCGGCAGCGATCGCGCACCGCCGGGCTGCGTCAACAGCGCCGGCGGCGTGGCGCTAAAGTACAGCGAATCGATAAACACGTTGCTGTTCAGGCTGGCATTGTTCGCAACTCGGAGGTGCACGGTGATAGTCTGCCCCGCGTAGGCGCTGAAGTCGGGTACAAAACTAAACTCGACCCAGTTAGCGCCGGTGTTGAAGGCATTGCAGATCACGATACCGTCCACCTGCGTGTTGTCGATGCGCAAGGTGAACGTGTCAGACGGTGTGACCTGGCTGCAATTCGTCTCCGCGCTGCCGATCTGATAGCGGAAGTACAGATAGAACGGCCCGGTGCCGGTGGGCACGGTCAGTTGCTGCGAGAGATCGCTCACCTCGTTATTGGCTCCGCCCAGCCACGCCAGCCACGGCGAAGTGTGCGCGCTGGCAGGTGCGCCCCCGGTGTTTTCCTGATACAGCAAATCGAACGAGTTGCTCGAGTCTTCCGTCCATGCCACGTGTCCTGAATCGAAGTTGGCGTTTTGCAACGTGGGCAGCGGCGCAAGCGCGGCGTAGTTGTTCAGGACGAGCGGCAGATTCACCGTGTAAGACAGCGGAGCCACCGGCGCAAAATCGTATTCGTAGATGCCGCGCCCGTGCGTGGCCGCGCGCAGCACCCGATTGGCGTTCTGGAAGACCAGATCGAACACCGGCGTGCGCGGCAGATTGGCGTTGAAGGGCGCCCAGTTCGCGCCGCCGTTCGTCGACTGATACACGCCGATGTCGGTGCCCGCGAACAACACATTGCTATCGGCCGGATCGACCGCGAAGGCGTTGACGGGCACACTGGGCATACCGGTGCCGCTGGCCGTCCACGTGGGCGAACCCGCATTCAGATTGGTGGTCTTCCATACGCCTTGTCCGGCGGGCGCGTAGTAGGCAAAGGTTACGTACGCGGTGTTGACGTTATTCGGATCGATCACGGCGCGGCCCACAAAGCGCCGCGTGTTGTCGCCAGGGTTGGACGGGAACAGGCCGCTGGTCACATCCGTCATCGGATTCGCGCCCGTCATGGTGCGATAGACTTTGCCGTCGCGCGTGCCCACGATGCGCACGTTATCGTTTTGCGGTGAAATCCCGATCGTGGTGACGGGCACGCCGCTAGCAAACTGCTGGCTGACGGCCGTCATCGTGTCGCCGCGATTGATCGAGCGGTACAGCCGATCGGTGGCGTAATAGACCGTATTGGGATTGCCCGGCCCCAACGCCATCGGCGCATAGAAGAGCACGGCCGTATCGGCCTGGCTTAGGCCATTATTCGCGGCAATGGCGACATTCCCGCACCCGATAGTTGGATCGGTGTACCCCGCGCCCCGGAAGGCCCAGTTAGAGATGTTGCCATCATCGGACGCGCAGCCGGTGGTGATGACACGCCCAAAGCCCAGCAGACCGCCCGCCTGATTGAAATAGGTGTGATACATCGTCACCGAAACGGTGTTGGTCGCACCCTGATCGATCAGCGCATAACCGCCATCGCCGTAGTCCACGCGGAACCAGCTGCCATCGGCCTTGTGCCACTGCGTGCCGTTGTCCTGCGTGCCGCCGATCAGGAAGTTGCGATCCGTCGGGTGCACGGCCACACTCTGGAACTGCGTGGCGCTGAAGCCGCTGTTGTTCTTGCTGACCCACGT
>JACRBO010000585.1 GCA_016219235.1 Chloroflexota bacterium | reverse complement strand
GACGCCGGGCTGCACACCCTGCACGGCGGCGGCGGCGCTTACGACATCAAACAGCGGCTGGGCTTTGTACTTGACAGCAATCATTTTGCACGCTATGCCGTGCAAGGCCGCTGGATGAATTGGCTGGCACGGCGGCTGGCTTAACGGCTGCCGGTTTTTTCTGGAGGATGGTGAATGCCACATCGCATCATTGTGCTGGGAATGTATCGGAGTGGAACGTCGCTGACGACGGCGCTGACGCAACGCTGGGGCGCCTACGTCGGACAGGAACAAGATTTGTTTGAAGATCGATATGGTTATCTGGAACATCTGGCGCTGCAAAAACTGAACGACGAGCTGCTCGGCAGCAACGATCGCGTGCCGACGCCGATCGAGTCGCTGGTGGAGAAATCGCACGATCCGATCTATCAGGCGCGCGCGAAACAAATCCTCGACGCCATGGACGACGAAGCGCAATCGCAGCAGGCGGTCGCCTGGGCCTGGAAGGACCCGCGGCTGCCCCTGGCGCTGCCGTTCTGGGCTAACCTGTGGGGTGATGTCATCTACGTCATCACCGTCCGGCATCCGGTTGAAACCATTCTATCGGCGGCCGAGATGGACGGCATTCCCGCCGATCAACTGCCGTTCTCGGCGGGTTTCGCCTACTGGCAATACTGCATGCTGAATATTCTGGCCCTGACGCAAGCCAGCCGGCGCAAGTTCTTCATCGCCTACGATCAACTGATCGTCGATCCGCAGACGGTGTGCACGCGGCTGGGCCACTTCCTTGATCAGCAGTGTGGCTTGCCGGCTGAGACCGCGTCACAGCGAGTGGCCGCCATGACGCCGCACATTCAACACCACGAGCGGCACTATCATCAATCGCAGGCGCTGGCCGAGATGCCGCAGGCGACGCGCGAACAACGCGCGCTCTACAATTTTCTGCGGGTGAAAACCCTGTATCCCGATGAAGCCTACCATGCCGACGACTTTGCGCTGTATCCAGGCTGGCTGGAATACTTGCGCAGCATGGATCAGTTGTTGACTCTGGCCGAGGCGCTGCCTGATGGACATTGAGACGTTTCAGCAGCTGCCTACGGCGGACGTCGCCCAGTTAGTCCGTGAGACCGGGCCGCTGGTCTGCGGTTTGCCGATCAATGGCACGCGCCGTTGGTTCGGCCTGGAATATCCCGATCAGGCCGACCTGACCGATCTATCCGCCTATCTCCAGATCACGGGGCAAAAGCACCTTGAAGTCTATCGTCTGATGTTTGATCACGGCGTCGATACCTTACTCACCCCGGTCTTTGGCCCCGATTTGCTGGAGCGTGGCGACGAGTACTTGAAGCTCGCCGAGCTGGGCCTGGCCTGGTTTGCGCAAGAGCCGGCTTTCCTCGATTTCTATGAAGCGTATGACGTGCGCGTGCGGGTGTATGGCGATGTGGCCCGTTGGTTGTCGGGCGCGCGCTACGCGCCGCTCCGGCAGATCTTTGACGACCTTACGCAGCGGACGGCCCGGCATCGCCGCCACCGCCTGTTCTTCGGCGTCTGTGCGCACGATCCGGCTGAGACCGTCGCCGCCATCGGCGCACAGTTTCAGCGCGATCAGCTGCGTCTGCCAGACAAGCGCGAAATCATCGAAGCCTACTATGGCGAGTACGTTGCGCCCCTGGCTTTCTTCATCGGCTTCGATCGGCCCACGCTGTTTGATATGCCGCTGATCGCTACCGGCAACGAAGACCTGTACTTCACGGTCAGTCCGTCGCTGTATCTGGACGCGCCTACCCTACGCTCGATTTTGTACGATCACCTATACGCCCGCCGGGTTAGCGACGATTACGCTGATTTTTCAGCGCAAGACTGGCAGACCCTGGCCGAGTTTTACCGGGTTAATCGCCGGCACGTGCTGGGCGTCGGGCAGCCATTGATCGATCACCATGTCTGGTGTCCGCTGCCCCAGGTGATCTGGCCTGACCAACCGTAACACCAAAACTGTTTTACAAATTCGCTAATAGAGGGACTTTTCAATGGATTACAAGCTGGAAGCCCGGTTACTCGTTCAAAACCTCAATCAGCAGATGAGCCCCAGCGCCTACGACATCGCCTGGCTGGCGCGGCTGAATCAATCGGGGACGGGTGACGCCCGCTGGCCGGCCTTGCTCGATTGGCTGTTCAGCAATCAGCTGGCAGACGGCAGTTGGGGCGGAACCGTCGTCTACTATCATCACCGGATTATCTCCACGATCTCGGCGCTGATCGCGCTCCACTATCACCGGCACGATCCACGTGCGCCGCACGCAATTCAACGCGCCGAGCGTTATCTGTGGCATCATTTGCATCTCCTGCGGCGTGATCCGTTTGAGCTGGTAGGCTTTGAATTGCTGCTGCCCACGCTGTTGCAAGAAGCGCAGGCGCTGGGGCTGGACGTCCCCCGGCATACGTGCGGCTACGGCGAGATTCAAACCGCCAAGTTACGCCTGATTCCGCCGGAGATGCTGTACTCGTCGCGGATTACGGCGGCGCATTCACTGGAATTCCTGGGGCGCGCCGGTGACTCCGATCGGCTGCGGGCGGCCCAGAGTGCTAACGGTTCATTAGGCAGTTCCCCCGCTGCCACCGCTTACTATTTGTCCTTCCACGCAGACGATCAGCGCGCCTGGGCTTATCTTGACTCGGTGCAGGCAGCCAGCCCGCAGACTGTCTGCCTGTATCCTTTCCATATTTTTGAATTGACGTGGGTAATGCTGCATTTATCCTACTCGGGGTTGCCGGTGACCGAACTGGCTGGACCTGACGTGTGGCGCGATCTGCAAGCCAGTGTGACGCCGGCCGGGTTGGCGCTCGATCCGGCCTTCGGCATCGCCGACGCCGACTGTACCTCCGTGGGCGCGCAGCTGCTGATCAAAGCCGGCTATGAGTTTGATCCACTGATTTTGCGGCGCTTCGAAGACAAGAAAACCCGGTTGTTTCGGACTTATGATTATGAGCGCAACATCAGTATGGGCGTGAATGCGCACGCGCTCGACGCGCTGCGGCTGATGCCCGACTATCCCGATCGACAGCAAGTTCACGACGAAGTCACGGTGGCGCTGTTGACCAATCGGATCTACGAAACGTACTGGATCGACAAATGGCACGCCTCGCCATATTACGCGACAAGCCATGCGGTGATCACCCTGCTGCAAGAGGGTTTCTCGCCCGGCCACATGGCGGTCCATTCCATCGAGTGGCTGCTGCACACACAGCGCGACGACGGGTCGTGGGGCTTTTTCAACGAGAGCACGGCTGAAGAGACGGCCTATGCCTTGACGGCTTTGTTGCAGTTTCACCGCCAGCACCCCCTGGCCGACGTGGATGTGTTTCACCGGGCGGCCGACTTTCTGAAGCGTGCCTACACTGAGCCGGATGTCGCTTATCCCGGCCTGTACATTGGCAAAGTCCTGTTTGCCCCGTACGCGGTGATCCGCGCCGCTATCCTGGCGGCGTTGATCTTGTATGGTGAAATCTTTGCGCGCTAGTGTGGTAAACTACGCCACATTGATGGCGGGGGCTGGACGGAGGCAGGCTTGAGCGAGTTCCAAAGCAGAGTCAATCAGCGGCTCGATGACCTGTTGCGCGTCGATCAGGCCGATCCGGTGCAGGCTCGGCGTGGCCGGTTGCTCAATGTGCTGTTGGTCGGCAGCGGGGTCGCCGGTATTGTGGCCGTGGTCGCGACCGCACTGCTGGCCTTGCTTCAGGGCAAGTTTGGTCCGGGCGCGGTTTCGATCGTGGTCAGCGGCACAGTCGGCGTGCTGCTGATTTTGGGACTCTACCGGCTGAATCGCGTCCGCCCCTCAAGCACGGCGGCGAGCCTGTTTGTGTTGGGACTCATCATCATCCTGACGCTCTCTGACGAGCCGCAGCAAGTCGTCGCGGGTCGCTCTACCGTCGCGCTGGTATTGCCCATCATCATGGCCAGTGTACTGATTGCGCCGGCAGCCTCGTTTGTTGTGGCCGGGCTGGTCGGTCTGGCGTTGTTCGGACTGGCGGTGGCCAACAGCCTGAGCGTCGGGCCGTTGCTGCTGGAGACCATCGAATTCTTGTTGATCGCGCTGGTCGGCTGGCTGGCGGCGCGCAGCCTGGAAAATGCGCTGACCGAACTCCAGCTCATCAACCGCGACCTCGATCGCCGCGTGGCCGACCGAACCAAGGACCTGGCCGAGGCGTTGATTCAGGTGCAGGCTGAGTCAGGCAAGAATCAGGCTATTTTGGAAAGCATCGCCGACGGCGTGATCGTGTTTGACGACCAGGGCCAGGCCATCGTCGCTAACCCCGCGATTTCGCGCCTGTTGGATTTCCCGGCCCAACAGATTCTCGGCCATAGTCCGCTGGATCTAGCGGGCGACATGGTCGATGCAGCTGAACGGGCAGTCATCCTGGCCCGGCTGGGCGATGCGCTGGACCATAATATCGCGTTCACCCTGCACTGGGCAAAGAAGACCCTGTCCGCTAATTTCGCGCCGGTTCATATCAGCAGCGGGCATCGACGTGGCGTGGTGGGCGTGTTCCGTGATGTTACCCGCGAAGCGGAACTGGATCGCATGAAGAGCATCTTCGTCTCAATGGTTTCGCACGAACTGCGCACGCCGATCAATGCCATTCTGGGCTACACCGAGATCTTGCGAGAGCGGGTGTATGGTCCCCTGACGGATAAGCAGTCTAACCTGGTCGAGCGCCTGTTGACCAATACGCAGCGTCTGCTTGGCCTGGTGAATGACCTGCTCGATCGCACGCAGTTGGAAGCGGGCCAACTCTCACTGCGACAGGTTGAATTCTCTGTGGCGAAACTGC
Source organism: Chloroflexota bacterium (assembly GCA_016219235.1). The sequence continues at coordinate 2,035 of JACRBO010000585.1, read as the reverse complement.
TCGACGATACGGGCGCCGTCGTGGCTGACATGGCCAGGGCCAAGGGCCTTGAAGTGACGACCAACGTAGCGGCCGATCTGCCGGATGCGCTGGACGGCGATCCGCGCCGGCTGGGTCAAATCCTGATCAACCTGGTGAGCAATGCGATCAAGTTCACTGATCGCGGAACGATTAGCGTCCGGCTCGCACGGCCCGATGCTGCTCACTGGCTACTGGAAGTGGCCGACACAGGCCGGGGCATTCCGCTGGATGAACAAGAGCATGTGTTCGACTGGTTCTATCAGGTGGACAGTTCGGCCACGCGCGACCAGGCCGGCGTCGGGCTGGGGTTGTCGATTGTCAAGCAGTTGGTGGGCCTGATGGGCGGTGAAATCAGACTTCAAAGCCAGGTCGGGCAAGGCAGCACATTCAGTGTGGTGCTCCCCTTAAGACCGGCACAGGAGATAGCGGCGTGAGTAATCCACTGGCACTTATCATCGAAGACGACATTGACCTGGCGAATATTTTCGCCGAAGCAGTACAGAACGCGGACTTCGAGGTCGAATCCATTCAAGATGGTAAGCAGGCCTTGACTCGCCTGACATCCATTGTGCCGGCCGTGGTGGTCCTGGACCTCCACTTGCCCCATGTCGATGGCGAGCAAATCCTGAGTCATATTCGGGCGGACAGGCGCTTGACCCAGACTCGCATCATCGTCGCCACGGCCGATCCGGTCAAAGCCGATGCCCTGGCCGAACAAGCCGATCTGGTGCTGATCAAGCCGATCAGTTTCAGTCAATTGCGGGATATGGCCAAACGCCTGCGGCTGGCCGTCCGCCCCGATTAACTTTCGAATCTGATAATCTTTCATCTCAAAGAGACTCCTATGGCGCTTATCAAGTTCACTCGTAATCACACCGACCTCAGCACCGATCGCGGCTTTCAGTTCGAGTTCTTCTGCGATCGTTGCGGCAGCGGCTATCAAAGCAGCTTTCACGGCTCGGCCAGCGGCGCCTTGACCGACGCGCTCGATGTCGCCAGCGGCCTGCTGGGCGGCCTGTTTGGCAGCGCCGCCAACGCCAGCCAGAAAATCCACTCGGCCTCGTGGGAGAAGCAGCACGATCAAGAATTCCAGAAGGCGATTGAAGAAGTCAAAGGCTTTTTCAAGCAGTGTAAACGCTGCGCCAAATGGGTGGACGACACCTGCTGGAATCCGCAGCGCGGCCTGTGCCTGGAGTGCGCCCCGGATCTGGAGGCGGAATATTCCGCCGCGCAGACCGAGGCAGCCGTTCAGCAAGCGCGGCAGGTGGCGCAAGAAGCCACGTATGTGACCAAAGAAAAGTTCGACAAGACCGTCGTCGGCGCGTGCCCCAACTGCGGAGCCAGCATCGCGGCTAACGCCAAATTCTGTGGTGAGTGCGGCCAGCCCATCCAGCGCGAGAAGTTCTGCACCGAGTGTGGCGCGAAGATGGGTGGCAGTCCCAAGTTCTGTCCCGAGTGCGGGGCGAAGCAGAGCTAGCGCAATCGCCCTTATTTCGCCCCTCGAATTTGCCCGTTGACGGCGGCTCCAGTTTCTGATATTCTATCTCCACGCTAATGTCTATAGTATTAGTATACTTTTAGGATTTCGATGAAACTGTCCAAACGCGGTGAGTACGGCCTGAAGGCGATGATCGATCTTGCGTCACAGGCCGAGCCGACCGCCGTCACCCAGATCAAAGACATCGCCGCGCGCCAACAGATTCCGGTGAAATTTCTGGAGCAGATTTTGCTGACGCTGAAGAATGCGGGCCTGCTGCGCAGCCGGGCCGGCGTGGGCGGCGGTTATTATCTGGCGAAGCCGCCGGCTGACATTACGTTGGGGCAGATCGTGCGGACGCTCGACGGGCCGCTGGCGCCGATTCAGTGCGTGAGCCAGATGGCTTACGAGCGCTGTGTATGTGACGACGAAGCGACGTGCGGCCTGCGGCTGACGATGCTGGACGTGCGGAACGCCATCGCCGATATTCTCGATAAAACGACGCTGGCCGACGTCTCGACGCGGGTCGAGAAGGCG
>JACRBO010000598.1 GCA_016219235.1 Chloroflexota bacterium | reverse complement strand
TCTCACCAATTGGTCTTGGACACTCGGCGCGCCAATCAGCCCATATTGGGTGGCGGGTGTCGCGGCAGATTCCAACACGCCCCGCGCCATCACAATCGCTTGCTCGACCGACGCGGGCGTTTGATCCGGGTGGGTATGCGGCGCCCGCGAGTGGTCGGCAAAGTCGGTGTGCGGATGGCGGCGGTACTCGGCCCACCACTTGTCGAACCAACTCGAACTCCGCCCCAAGTCACGACAAATATCATTCGGGCGTTCGCCCAGCAAATGGCGACGAATGGCCTCCCGGCGCACGTCCTGTTCAGTTGTAAAAGTGTCCATGCTTCCTCCTGTCTGGAGAAAGTATGAACGAATTGACCCACGATGTCGTGACTACGATTGGCGGTTAGCAAACCCACGATGTCGTGATTGCTCAGCAGCACACGATGTCGTGACTATTGAGAATTACTGGTTACTGATTACTCGTTCTCAATTCCCAAACGACAACCCGCTCTTCTGTACCACCACCAGCTCATCGCCTTCGTTGATGCCGGACACGACTTCGCTTTCATTGGTGTTGCGCAGGCCGGTGACGATCTCCACTTCCGTGATCGTTTCGCCCTGCCGCAGGTTGACATACGTTTTACCCGTGCCGCGATCGATGCGGATGGTCCAGTTGGGAATGATCAGCACGCTTTCGCGCACTTCGGTGATGATGTCCACGTTCGCGCTCATGCCGCCGCGCACAGCCGCCTCGCTCTTGTCCAATCCGATGACGACTTTGTAATTGACGATGCCGCCTTGCTCGGTCGCGACCGGCGCGATGCGGTTCACGCGGCCCGTCAATTGCTGATCGGGCAGGGCGTCCACCGTGATCAACACCGGTTGTTCGTCGGCTAACGCGCCGACGCTGCTCTCATCCACCCCCACGTCGATGTGGAACGACGAGAGGTCGGCCAGCACGATCGCCGATCGCAGCCCGCCTGCGCCCACTTGCTGCCCCACCGAAATATTGAGTTCGGAAATGGTGCCGCTAAAAGGCGCGACCAGCTGCGAATTCTTCAAGCGCAACTTGGCCTGCTCCAGCGCGATCTCGGCATTGCGCAGTTGCGCCGCCGCCAGCGCCCGTGTGCGCTCGTCGCCTTGCAGCTTGGTCAGCTGCGCTTGCGTCTGTGCCAACTGTGCACGCGCCGCCGCGATCTGCGCATCGTTGCCGCCGCGTTTGGTCAGCTGCATTTGCAACTCCGCGATCTGCGCCTGCATCACCGTCTGTGCGTACTGCGAGCGCAGCGTATCGACAGACAGGCCGCCGAACGGCTTGTCGCTCACCTGATCGTAGCGCAGCTGCGCCTGATAGCGTGACTCGTTGGCGACATCGGCTTGCAATTGCGCGATCTGCACTTGCAGCGGATCGGGATTGCCCGCCAACTGCCGCAGATTGGCCGACGCACTGCTGACGGCCGCTTTGGCCGCCGCAATGTCTTCCAGCGTCGGCGAAATCGCCTGGCTGTACACGATCTTCTGCGTGGCCACCGCGTTTTCGGCCTGCTTGACGGCCAGTTGCAGCTCATCGGTGTCCAGCCGGGCCAGTACGTCGCCCGCTTTCACACTCTGGCCTTCGGTGATGGCGATCTCGGCCACAGTGCCCGGCACACCGAAATTCAAATCCACTTTCTCAGCGGGCGCGATGCTGCCGCTGGCACTGACCGACGCGCGAATGGTGCCGCGCGTTACTTTTGCCGCGCGTTCAGTGTTCGCGGTCGCCGCCGCATCCGGCGCCGCCTGGCAGCCCGCCAGCGCAATCGCGAGAATGACGAGCAATAATCCCTGTCGTTTCAGCATAGCCGTAAACATAGACAACCTCATCGTGAGAATCTGATTACAAACGACAGAGATTATACCCGCTTTAGGTTGATCTCGCCGCTAACACCGTGTGGCGATAAGCAGAGCGGGCCTTCACATCGACGCGCTGCTGGCGTGAAGGCCCGCTCTGCTTGATACGCCCTATCCGCGAAGCGGGGGCGCGCTTGGCGGGATGCTTTCGTGATCCACTGAGTA
>JACRBO010000575.1 GCA_016219235.1 Chloroflexota bacterium | reverse complement strand
CCCAGCGGCACCACTTCATATTTGTTCGTGTCGAGCGCGCGCATGACGTTCTGCGCCGAGTTGATGGACACCTCGTGCTCGGCCGATTTGCCGCCAAATATCACACCCACTTTAAGTCGTTTAGTCATGTAGTCGTTAGTCAAGTAGTAATCGGTCAATTGGTAATCGGTCAATTGGTAATCGGTCAATCGGTCAACCAGTTACCAATTACCGGTTACCAGTTACCGGTTACCAGTTACCAATTACCAATTACCAATTACCAATTACCAGTTCACCAATTACCATTCCCCCACCAGCTCAATCTCTAATTCCAATTCGATGCCGAATCTTTCACGGACTTTGGCTCGTGCCAGATCGATCAGCGCTTTCACATCGGTGGCGGTGGCACTGCCGTGATTCACAAAGAAATTGGCGTGCACCGTCGAGATTTCCACACCGCCGATGCGTGTGCCCTTCAAGCCACATTCATCGATCAGCCGCCCCGCCGCATTCCCTGGCGGATTCTTAAACATCGATCCCAGACTCGCGCCCGGCGGCTGCGTGCGGCGGCGATAGTCGTTGTATTCAGCCGCCTTCTTTTCGAGTTCAACCGGATCGCCCGATGTTAAGCGGAAAGTGGCGGCCAGCACGACGTGTTGCGCGCTTCGCAGGCGTGGTGCGTGTTCCGTGTTCGCTGCATCCTGCTTCTTGCTTCCTGCATCTTGCCTCCTGCTTCCCGCATCCTGCCTCTTGCTTCCCGCATCCTGCCTCTTGCTTCCCGCCTCTCGCTTAATCCGGCTGCTGCGATACTCAAATTGCAAGTCCGCGTTCGACCACTCCACCACTTCGTTCGCCGCGTTCAAGATCGTGGCCGAAACCAAATCCGCTGCCGTATCGCGACCGTGAGCGCCCGCATTACCGACGACCGCGCCGCCGACTGTGCCCGGCACACCCACCGCCCATTCCAATCCACTCAACCCGTGAGCGATGCATTCGCGCGCCAACGTCGGCAGTACCGTGCCTGCTTCGCACCACACCACGTTATCGGCGCGAAACTCGATGCGTTTTGCTTTGTTAATGATCGTCAGCCCGCGCACACCCGCGTCGCTGACCAGGACATTCGCGCCGCCGCCCAAAATCAACGTGGGCACTTCTACTTTCCGCGCGGCAATAACAACGTCCTTTAACTCAGCCGCACTCGTCGCCTCAATCAGCGCCTCAGCCGGGCCGCCCAACCGCGATGTGGTGTAGCGGCTCAACGGTTCGTCGAGTTTGAGATTAGAAGTTGGAAGTTGGAGGCTGGATCGAAGCGCACTCGCCCAATCCCTGATCCCCAATCCCTGATCCCTCATCCCTGATCCCCAATTTACCAATCTACCAGTTACCAACCTACTTCGCATCCAGACACTTAATCAACTTAGTCACGGTCTCCGGCGACAACGGCGCGGTCGGCGCCTTCACCCACGCTGCCATCAACTCTGACCACGCCACATCCTTGCCGTCTTGCCACGCCGCCAGCACCTTGTCAAACTGCCCCGCCTCCGGCTTGCTTTGATTCATCTTCGCATTGTTCGTCATGATTCCCCCTCACTCATCACTCGTTACTCGTCACTTCTTCAACAACTCCGTGCTGATCTTGTTCGCGTCGCCCGCGCTAAACGTGATCACCACATCGCCAGGTTGAACGTGCTTCTTCAGGTAAGCCACCACGTCACCTAGGGCATCGATCGCCCGCGCATCAGGATGCTCCATCCGCGTCACCACGTCCTGATTGCTGATGCCCAGCGTATCGCGCTCACGCGAGGCGAAGATCGCCGTGACGATCACGTGGTCGGCATCGCCAAAAGCCGTCGCAAATTCAGCCAGCAGGGTCTTCGTCCGGCTGTACGTATGCGGCTGCACCACTGCCCAGATCTGCTGCTCGGGAAAGCGATTGCGCGCGCCCCATAGCCTCGCTTTGATCTCCGTGGGATGATGACCGTAATCGTCGACGATCGTCACGCCGTTGATCTCGCCGCGCACTTCAAAGCGCCGCCCCACCCCGCGAAAATCCGCCAGGGCATCCTGCGCCGCGCTGAACGACACACCCAATTGATCGGTCGCGGCCAGCGCCGCCAGCGCATTCAGCACATTGTGCTTGCCCGGCACACGCAGCCGCACCAGGCCCAGCGACTTGCCCGCCTGATGGGCGATGAAATCACTCCCGCCGGCCTGATTGGGCCGCACGTCCGTGGCCTGCCAGTCCATATTCGCTTTGAAGCTGTACAGTAGTTTGCGCGCGGTCGCTTTGGCCAGTTCGGCCGCCGGCACATCTTCGCCGCAGACGACCAACATGCCCTCGGGCGGCAGCCGGTCGATAAATTCGCGGAAGGCCGCCAGCATCTCAGCGAACGTCGGATAGCAATCGGGGTGATCGTGTTCGACGTTGGTAATCACTCCGATCGTAGGCGTCAACCCCAAAAACATCCGATCGTACTCATCGGCTTCGATCACAAACTCCCGATCGTGCCCGGCGTGCGCCGAGCGGCCCAGCGCGGCGATCGGCCCGCCCACGATGAAACTGGGATCGCGCCCCGCGCCCACCAGGATCGACGTGATCATCGCCGTGGTCGTGGTCTTGCCGTGCGTGCCCGCGACCGCCACACCCAGCGCACCCTGCATCAGCCAGCCCAAAAACTGCGCGCGTTTGTTCACCGGGATCGATCGGGTGCGCGCCTCCACCAGTTCCACGTTGTCTTCTCGAATCGCCGATGAAGCCACCACCATCGCCACCTCTCCCACATTCTCGGCGCGATGTCCGATGAACACTTCAGCGCCTTGTTGACTCAGCGCCCGGGTTGTATCGGACTCTGCTTGATCCGAGCCGCTGACTTGATAACCGCGTTCCAACAGCACCGTGGCGATGGCGCTCATGCCGGCCCCGCCGATGCCGATAATATGCACCCGCGCGCCGGCGGGCACTGCGTCATAAAGTTCACTCATCGCACGACCTTCAGGATGATCAAAACCACCAGAATAATGGGTAATAAACCCAGCGAATCCACCGACTGCACGCCGCCGCCCAACAAATCTAGCGGCAGTAAGCCGTTGTTCACAAATCCCTGGGCAAACGTCGTTAACGGCAGTCTGACGACTGTCTCACCCACCGGGTATTTGTAGTGATCGAGAATCCACCACAAGGTCCCCGTGGTCAAGTAGCCGTTGACACCGCCCACCAGGGCACCCAGCAGCGCGCCCACCGGGAATTTGGGGTTGCTGCCTTCGTAGGCCAGCGTCTCGCCCTGATAGGCCACGAACACCGCTAGCAACATCAGCCCTTGAAAGATGACCATCAACAGCAAGTTCGTCGGTTGATCGGTTGCCGGGTTGCCCGTGAACGGCTTGAACAGGAAGGACACTTTGCCCTCACGAATGAATTGCTCCAACAGCGGAATCACCCGATCCAGCCCGAACAGCGTCGCAATCAACACGATGGTCACGCCCAGCTCTTTGAGGAAGCCGCGCACCATGCCGACCGCCGCGAACAGCAGCGTCAAAATAATCCACAGGTATTCGATCGGGCCCATAATGATCTACTTCTTCTTGGCCGGCGCTTTAGAGCGCTGAATGCCAAACACGATCAACACCATGACGATCGCCACCAGCAGCGGCGCATCCACGCTGATCTGCGGCACCTCGCTGCGCTCGATCATGATTTGCTGCGGGAATGAAATATGCCGATCGATCGCAAACGTCAGGCACATATAACCCAGCGCCCCGCCGCCCACAAAGCCAAAGGCTTGCTCGATGCGGGTATCTTTGCCGCCCGCTCGCTTAAGCGCAACCCGGAAGCCGATGTAGGCGATCATCACAAACAGCACGGTGCCTAACAGCTTCACCCAGGCGTCGTTCGGATCGCGCACGTTGATCAGCGGCTTCACCACCGTCTCATCGGCCTGAATGACCGCAAATAACGCGCCGCCGGAAAATTTACCGGTCCGCATCAGCTCAAAGATGCCGTAAAACATGTTAATCGTCGCGCCCACCGGCACCGCCAGTACATCCACACTGATCCGGCCAAAGAGCACAAACAGTCCGGCCAGGATCACCGCATCCAACCCGTGCCGCCAGCCCCAGAGGGCGAAGAAGAAAACCAACACGCCGATGAGGGTCAGTTCAGGAACCGGAATCAAAGGTGTTGCCTGCGGTGTCATGCCGCTGCTCCCGCGGCCGCTGCTGCGGCCACCACCGCCCGCGCAATGGCTTGTGCCGGATCGGGCCGCGCCAGCGATCGGGCCGCGGCCTGCATCGCAGTCAAGCGCGCTTCGTCGCTCAGCACTTGTTCGATCGTCGGCAACAACTTCTCGTTCAACAGTGCATCTTCTAACATCACGGCTGCTCCGTGATCAACCAATGCCTGCGCGTTCACTTTCTGATAGCGCCAGGCATACGGATAGGGCACCAGAATCGACGGCAGCCCGAACAACGGATACTCACCCAGCACCGACGCGCCCGCCCGCGAGATCACCAGGTCAGCCGCGGCCAGCGCCAGCCCCATCTCGTGCACGTACTCAAACACGTGATAGTAGCGCTTCAATTCTTCGGGCAGCGCCGCGTATGCGCCGCGCACTTCCGCCGCATCGGTCGCGCCGCTGATGTGAATGATCTGATACTTCTGCAACAGCGTCGCCAGATTCGCCGTCACAGCGCGATTGAGGCTGCGCGCACCTTTGCTGCCGCCCGTGACTAACACCGTCGGTCGATCGGCGATCAACTCAAACCGTTGTCGCGCCACAGCCCGATCGGCCCGTTGCACGCTCAGCGCCGATCGAGTGGGGTAGCCCGTGACGATCACGTTTTTGCCGGGAAAATAAGCGCGAGACTCATCCGTCGTCACTGCAATCGTCGTCGCAAAGCGCGCCACGAATTTCACTGCTTGCCCCGGTTCGACATCGGGCAGATACACCACGCTGGGCACGCGCCGCAACTTGCAGGCCACTGCCACCGGCGCCGCCACAAAGCCGCCCGTCGTCAACATCACGTCGGGCCGCCACTGGCCGATCAAGCGCAGCGTTTGAACCGTGCCCGCGATCAACTTCAGCCCGTTCTTCAGCTTCGCGATCACACCCATGCCATGCAAGCCGCCCGCCGCGATCGATCGATACGGCAGCCCCGCGCGCGCGACCAACTCTCGCTCCACGCCGTCGCCGCCAATCCACAGGATGTCCGATCGTGAGATCGCGGTCGCGGTTGCCTCAGCCCCGATTCCTGATCCCTGATCCCTGATCCCCAATCTCTCAACGACTGCCAGTGCGGGATAGACGTGTCCGCCCGTCCCGCCGGCTGCGATCCATAGACGCACTGTATTTGCTTCCCCGGCGCGAACTGGCGCGTGACACACTGATCAACACGCCCACCAGCGCCAATGTCGTAATCAACGACGAGCCGCCATAGCTCACAAACGGCAGCGGAATGCCCGTCAACGGCAGCACGCCCGTCATCACACACACATTCGTCAGCGCCTGCACGACGATGACCATCGTCGCGCCAAAGGCCAGCAGCTGCCCGTAGTGCGAGGGCGCATGCAGCGCGATGCGCAGCCCGCGATACGCGATGACCACGTACAGCAGCAGCAGGCCAATCACGCCGATCAAGCCCAGCTCGATCGCGGCCAACGCAAAAATCGAGTCCGTATGCGCCAGCGGCAGGTAGCCCACGCGCAGCAGGCCATTGCCCAGCCCCACGCCCGACACGCCGCCCATCTTCAGCGACAACATCACCTGCTGCATCTGATCGCTGGCCGTACTGGGATCATTCCACATCGCACCAAATTCGCGCAACCGCTCACTCGCGTGCGTCGATGACAAAATAACCGCCGTCAGCGTCGCACCGGAGAAGAAGCCGCCAATCAACAGCTGCCTCAAATCGATACCGGCCATGAACACCATCGCCAGTGCCGCCAGCACAATTAGAATCGCCGTGCCATAGTCCGGCTCCAGCACCACCAGACCCGTAATGCCGCCGACGATAATGCCGAACGGGATTAGGCCATAGTTCACGTCGTGCAGTTTGTCGCGCTTGGAGGACAGCCAGTCGGCGATGTAAAACACCACGACCAGTTTGGCCCATTCGCCCGGCTGCACCGACCCGTTGAACAGCGATAGCTGCGCGCCAAAGCGCTTCTCGCCAAAGGCCAGCACGCCGATCAACGCGACCAGCGTCACGATCATCAGCAGCACCGACCAGCGCCGCCAGTTCAGATAATCGCTGCGCGCCAGAATCACCGCTACGCCCAGACCGCCCACCGCAAACAGCACCTGGCGCAGCACATAGTAAGCCGCGTTGCCATCCTTCGTCTGAAAGGCCAGATCGTAGCTGCCGCTGAAGATCAGCATAAAGCCGATCAGCAGCAGCACGCCCACCACCACGATCAGCGGATAGTCCAGCCGGGGCAGCGCCCCCAGGCGAACCCTGAGACTCTTCGGTTTGGAGTGGCGCGACCGCGCCTGTGCGTATTGGGCCATGATAGTGATTGGTGATTGGTGATTGGTAATCGGTAATTGGTAATTGGTAATTGGTAATCGGTAATCGGTAATCGGTTGACTGGTTAACCGGTTACCGGTTACCAGTTACCAGTTGACCAGTTACCAGTTGACCAGTTACCGATTACAGCGCCTTTACCAACTCCTGAAATTTGTCGCCGCGCTCGGCAAAATCCTTAAACGCATCATACGAGGTGCCGCCCGGCGACAGCAAGACGGCCTCACCCGATCGCGCCACGCGCGCCGCAATCGCCACCGCTTCCGCCAGCGTCGTCACGTGATGAATCTTCTCCAGCGTTCGCACATCCGATTGAGCCAGCTGCGTCTCAACGGCCGCCTGCACCAGATCGGCCATCTCGCCAAATACGATCAGTTCCCGCACCCGTTCGACGATCAGCCGCGCGGCCTCGTCCCACGGCAGATGCTTATCGCGGCCGCCCGCCAGCAACACGATCGGCTCATCGTAGACTTGCAGATCCGCCATCAACCGTTCGGGCGCACTGGCGATGCTGCCGTCATAATACTTCACGCCGTTCAGCTCACGAACCAGTTGCAGCCGATGGGCCACGCCTTTGAACTCGCGAATCGCCTGCGCCATCTCATCCGCATCCACACCCAGCGCCGCCGTCAACGCGCAGGCCGCCAGCACATTCAACACATTGTGATCGCCGCGCAGTTGAATGTCGCTCAAGCGGCAGACTTCCTGCTCGTTGTTT
>JACRBO010000574.1 GCA_016219235.1 Chloroflexota bacterium | reverse complement strand
TCGCCGGCATGCGTCCGGACAGAAACTTCGTCGGCGACCGTCAAAGCGAGGAGCGTTTTTTGCGACGAAGCAGTCTCCGACTCGACCGGCCATTGGCGTTGATCGACATTGAGATTGCTTCGCAAAAAGCGCTCGCAATGACGCGGTGCGGTAAGTTTCTGAGCAGCGCTGTTTGCGACGAAGCACTCTTAGACCCAATCGGACAGAGATTGCTTCGTCGCAAAAGGCGCTCCTCGCAATGACGGTCCAGTCAAAATGCTTGGCGATCGATCAACTGCCGGATGGCCTGCGCCATCGCCGCATTGATCTCGAAGTGTTGTTCGAGCCAATTCAAAATCGCGGCGGCGGATTGCAGACTGCGATCGTAGCCCTGTACAAATTCCGGCAAGTGCCGCGTCTCGATCGGATAACGCTGCTCAACGCGCCGCTCGTTGGCGAAGACGTCACGATACGCGGGGACTTCTGTTTCCACGCGCGCAATCAAGTCCACCACGCGATCGACGGCGTAATGTTGAATGAACCGCTGCGCCGATAACTTCTCGCCGCGTCGATAACGCCCCAACCCCACATACAGATTGGTCAACGCTTCGCCGATCAGCCATTCGCGCGAACGCGGTTGATTTATGGGCTGTGGCTGTGGTTCGGCAAGAGTGCTATCGAAATCGTCGCGCTGCCAGATGATGCGCCCGCGCGCGAAGGTCGCAGCGCTCAATTCGTGCGGCTCAAACACGGCCAGCTCGCAGAAGATGCCGTCGGCGAAGAGCAGCTTGTAGCCATCGGCCGTATTTTCAAACGCAAACGCGATCGGGTGGACGCGGTACAACCAATCGGGATGTTGAATGTAACGTGATTTGTAAGTCGATTCCACAATCGCAAAGAAATCGAGATCAGAATAGGCATCCAGCCGATCGAGTTCTGTGCCGACGGAGCCAAGTCCGATCAGCGCCAGGGCATGATCGGATTGCGCGAGGGACTGCCCGATTTCATCGAGCCGTTGCAACAGCCGTTGTGGATCGATCATCACTGCACCGCCGCTAAATCCAGTCCGCGAGAGGCCGCGCGCGCCATGCGCCAATCGTCTTCGGTTTCGGGCGGAGTGAGCGTCTCAGCGTCGGGACGGCGCACCAGCGAGAGCGCATTGCTGGGACACACGACGACGCACGCGCCGCAGCCCGCGCAGCGCGTGGCGTTGATCTCCACCGTGAAGTCCGGCATCGACAGCGCGTCGAAGGAACAGCGCGGCAGACAGCCGCCGCAGCCCATACACAGCGCTTCATCCACCACGCACTGAAATGCCGAGCGCGCGATGACGTTGGCAATGCCCAGTTCGCTGAGGCCGCGCAAGAAGCCGCACGCGCAGGTGCAGCAATTGCACAGATACCACAGCCCGCGCTGATTGTTGCTGACGGAATGCACCAGGCCCGCGTCGGCGGCGCGCTGTAGTGTGTTTAGCGCTTCGGCTTGCGTCAGGGCGCGCACGCCCGGCTTGCGATCGAGCGTGCCCGGCGTGTCGCTGAAGATCATGCACACATCGACGGGGTGTTGGCAGCCATGCCCGATGAGCGATTGTTGGACGCGGCAGATGCAATCGGTGACGCCCCAGGCTTTGGCGTTGAGGATGATGTCGCGGGCGCTTTCGAAGGGGCGGACGTCGACGGTGTTGGGGACGCTTTCGCCCACGGGAATGACGCGATGGGTGGGCGGCTGCTGCGGCAGCGATTGGCGATAGGTCTGTTGATAGTAGTCTTCGAAAAGTTGCGCCAGTTCGGCATCCACGCGGCTGCCCTGCATTTCATAGATGCCCACGACGAAGGGTAGCAGTCCGTAGCCCAGGCCGCCGCTTGCTCGGCCCGCCGTGATAAGGCCGCGCATGACCATGCTTTTGAGTGTCTTGCGCAGCGCTTGTGCATCGCCGCCGAGGCGCGCCGCGATTTCGGCGGGTGTTTCCAACGTTAGCCGCAGCTGCGCGGCCAGGGCGGCTTCGTCCGGCGTGAAGAGCTTGGCTAACAGACGCAGATGCGATCCATTGGGGGCGGGGGGAAAGCCGTTAGGCAGCTCGTCCAATCGGGCGGCGAGTTGGGCATAAGGTGAATCGATCACGATGATCTCCTGGGCGCGGACGTGGTCGAAAGTATACCTCAAGATCAGCGGCGTGGCTGTGCTATAATTTCTGACAGGAGCCAACTCTCATGTTGCAACAGCTGACCATTACCACGGAAGGATCCGCGCAGCTGAAGCCACTGCTGGAAGTGGCTATGCAGAACGAGGCCAAGTTGATCGCGCACAGCATTCGCCGGACGCGCGAGAAGTTGGCGCAGTTTGAGCAGCGCTTTGGCCTGTCTTCGCCGGAGTTTGCGCGACG
>JACRBO010000573.1 GCA_016219235.1 Chloroflexota bacterium | reverse complement strand
GGCGTAGCCCAGCCCGAACATGATCGCCATCGACAGCGGGATCGACAGGAACGGATCGATGCCGGCCAGGGTGAAGGCCAGGTACGTCACATACGAGCCGAGCATGATGAACGCGCCGTGCACCAGATTGATGATGTTCATCACGCCCCACACGATCGAAAAACCCAGCGCGACGATGGTCAACACGCCGGCCAGCAACAGCACATTGATCACACTTTGACCGATGAGAATCCCGGACACGTTGCCTCCTCAAGAGGCGTCCCGCTCTCCAGACCGGAGAGCGGGACGAGGTGAGGGGGAGTTTAGCGCTGATCCCAGGCTTTGGCCGGGTACAGGAATTAGCCGTTTGCGGCATCGGCGGGGAAGACGGTATACGTCTTGCCGTCCGGGTTGAGCTGCACCACACCCATCGGCTTCACGATGATGCCTTCGGCCGAGAACTTGATGGTGCCGTAGAAGCTTTGCAAATCGAGTTTCGCCAGCGCCTCACGCACGGCCTTAGGCTCTTTGGTGCCGGCCGTCTCGATCGCTTTCTGGTAAGCGAACAGAGCCGCCGCGGCCGAGGCTGCCTGATACGGCACGGTCTTATAGGCGTCTTCGCCGTAGCGGGCGCGCATCATATCGGCGAACTTCTTCGGCGTGCCAAACACGTCCCCGCCCTGGAACTTCATCGCTTCCGTCCACGGGCCGATGCCCAGCACAAAGTCTGCATCTTTCTCCAGCGTCTTGCGGAAGTCTGGCGAGGTCGGGCCGACCGAGAACGCATACGCTTTGGCGTTGACCTTCTGATCTTTCAAACCCTTCATGATCAAGATCGCGTCGGCGGCGTGGCCTGCGCCCAGGATCACGTCCGGGGCTTTGGACTTCACAGCCGTGATCAACGAAGACACATCCTGAGTGTTGGCCGGATACTGTTCCTTGTACACGACGTTGAAGCCTTTTTCTTTGGCATACGCTTCGACGCCATCGGCCACTTCGATCGAGAACCCGTCGTTCTCAACGAGGATGGCGACATTCTTCGCGGCCGGGTCTTTCGACGCCACGGCATCCAGCACGCTGCGCAAATAGAAAGGCGCGGCGGGCAGCGTGCCGAAGATGTACTTGTAACCGCGATCGAAAATCTTCAAGCCCGCGCCGCCGCCTTCAATCATCGGGATTTCGTACTTTTCGGCGATGGCTGACGCGGAGAAGGTGGGGTTGGTGCCGTAGGGGCCGAGGAGCAAATCGACTTTGTCCTCGGTCACCAGCTTCTCCACCAGCTGCGCGCTGGTATCGGGGTCGCTGGCATCATCGTAGTACTTGATGTCGATCTGGCATTGCTGGCTGCCCAGCTTGAAGCCGCCCGCCTTGTTAATCTCTTCTTTGAAGAGTTCGTAACCGTCTTTGACGTAGCCGCCTTCTTTGGCGGTCTTGCCCGTCAACGACACGGCCGCGCCAAAGGTGATCTTGCAATCACCGGCCGGGGCAGCAGCAGGTGCGGCCGGTTGAGCCGGCTGCGCGGGAGCCGGTGCCGACGGAGCAGCAGCGGGCTGGCAGGCGACGATCATTCCAACGACAACACAGAGCGTGAGCAAGCGAAACACAAAACGTGACATGGCTGATCCTCCTGGTGGGTATTGGGGATCAGTGTAACGTCTGGCGGATTAACGGGGCATAAACACGGGCGGACAAAAATAAAAATTGTGTAAACAACCTGCGCGGCGTGTCATCTGTCAGTGGGCGGCCATGACGACGCAGTGAGGTTGTGCGCGGCGTCACGACTCGAAGCGATAGCCCACGCCTTGTTCTGTGATCAGATGCCGGGGATGCGCGGGATCGACTTCCAGTTTGTGGCGCAGCCTGTTGATGTACACGCGCAGGTATTCAGCTTCATTGCCGTACTCCGGCCCCCACACTTTTTGCAGCAGGGCGCGCTGTGTTAAGACCTTGCCTGGATGCGCGGCCAGTTCGATCAGCAACGTGTACTCAGTCGGAGTGAGTTTGATCTCGCGGCCATCGCGCGTGACGCGCCGTCGATCGAGATCAAATTCGAGATCGCCAAAGCGCAGCACTTCGCTCGATTGAGGCGAGGCATCCCAACGGGCGCGCCGGAGGACGGCCTTCAACCGGCCGAGCAGCTCGGCGACGCCGAACGGTTTGGTCAGGTAATCGTCTGCGCCCAGATCGAAGGCGGTGACTTTATCGGCTTCTTCGCCCAATGCGGTCAACATGATGATGGGCACGGTGGACGTTTGCCGCACGCGGCGGCAGACCTCGAAGCCGTTGAGGTTGGGCAGCATCACGTCGAGGATAATCAGATCGATCGGCTCGCGCTCGATCGCGGCCAGCGCCTCCAATCCGTCTCTGGCCAGCAGCACGCGATAACTGCGCACCTCAAGATTGCGCCGGACAAAATCGCGGATCGGCTCTTCGTCGTCGACGATCAAAATAGTGGGTTGGGGCATTGTTGATCACCGGGTTTATTCTACCGCCAAGTTGCCAAGTCAACCAAGAACGCCAAGACAACTTTCCTTTTGCGCTCTTGGCGTTCCTTGGCTTCTTGGCGGTTAGTTCTTGATTGGCAATGTGAACGCGAGCACCACGCCGCTGGCGCTGTCTTCCAACTCGATCGATCCACCGTGTGCTTCCACGAAGCCTTTGCAGATCGCCAGGCCCAGCCCCGCGCCGCCCGTCGCGCGGGTGAGCGTGTCGTCGGCCCGATAGAAGCGCTCGAAGATGTGGGCGCGGTGTTCCGGCGCAATGCCCGGCCCCCGATCGCGCACGCGCACCCGCACGTGATCGCCCGCGCGCCGCGCCTCAATGTCGATCGGTGTGTGGGCGGGCGCGTACTTCACCGCGTTCTCCACCAGGTTGCGCACCACCACTTCGATGCGGCGCGCATCGATCAACAGCAGCGGCAGATCGTCGGGCAGATCGAGGTTAAGCGTGTGCGCCCCGCCGTCAGTAATTTGGGCCAGCGCATTCTCGATCACTTCGCGCAACGCCGTGACCTGTTTATTCAGACGCAGTGTGCCCGCTTCGATGCGGCCCATGTCGAGCAGATCGTTGACGAGCTGCGTCAGCCGATCGGCTTCGGCGCTGATCACTTGCGCGAACTGCCGCACCGAGACGGTGTCCCACTCCACGTCATCTTGCAGCAGCGTGCTGGCATAGCCTTTGATCGCCGCCAGCGGCGTGCGCAGTTCGTGCGACACGGTGCTGACTAAAGCCGACTTCAATCGATCGACTTCGCGATAGCGCGTGATGTCCTGATACAGCTCGCCTTGCCCGATGGCGCGTCCGTCGTCGTCGATCACGCTGAAGACCCGCGCGCGGATGTCGCGCTTGCGATGATCGCGCTTGATGGTGAACTCGAACGTGCGCGGGCCGCGACCCGCCAGCGCATCGGCGCGCAGGCGCTGAAACATCTCCGGCTCCAGCGCGTACGGCAGCAT
Source organism: Chloroflexota bacterium (assembly GCA_016219235.1). The sequence continues at coordinate 1,159 of JACRBO010000573.1, read as the reverse complement.
GCGCACCAGCACGCGATCGATCGGCTGGCCTTCCAGTTCTTCGGGCGCGGCTTCGATCGCATCGGCCAGGCCGCGATTGGCAAACAACACCGTGCCGTTGGCATCGTGCAGCAGCAGGCCGTCGCTCATGCTCTGAATGACGGCTTCGATCACGCGCTGCTGCTCCTGCAACTGTTCGTCGGTGCGGCTGAATAACAGCGCGTTTTCCAGCGCGATCGCAGCGTGATTGGCAAACGTGCGCGTCAGTTCAATCTCGTGGTGGCTGAAGACGTGCGGATCGCGCCGGTAGACCAGCAGCGCCGTCGGCCCGATGTGCGGCGCGGCCAGCGGCACGGCCAGCAGCGATCGATACCCTTCGCGGCGCGCGCGTGCCCGAAAGGATTCAAAGGCCACATCGGTTTCCGTATCGGGCACCTGCACCAGCTGCCCCGAGCGAATGGCCCGCATCGACGGCGAGCGTTCATCGTGCGGATCGATACGCAGGTCGCGCGCATACACTTCGCTGAGGCCGCGGCTGGCGCGCACGCGCAGCACCTGTTCGCGTTGATCGAGCGCCACCAGCGCGCACTTGTCCACGTTCATCAGCCGTCGCACCTGATCGAGAATGGCGTTGATGACGCGATCGGCGTCCAGGCTTGACGAGGTAGCCGTGCTCGTTTCCAGCAGCGTGGCTAACTCGGTGAAGCGCTGCTCGATGTCGGCTTCCATGCGTTTGAGCGCGCGCGTCAGGTGCCCCATTTGATCGGCCCGCGCGAGCAGGTGAGCCAGCTCGGGTGCGGTGGGGGCGCGCGGCGCGATCGGTTCGTCACGCTGACCGATCGCACGGCCGAACACCGCCAGCCGTTCCAGCGGTTCGATCACGCGCCGCGATAACATCATCCAGAAAAACAGGCCGCCGATCACGAACACGCCCAGCGCGATCAACAGGCCGGTGTGCAGGGCGCGCGGCGACGCAAACGCCACCTCAGTTGCGCGCTGAACGGCCACGATCCAATCGGCGGCGGGGATAGCCACATACGAGTACAGCCACTCCCGTTGATCGGTATCAAGCGCCGTGAGACTGGCCGGTAAGTCGCCGCGCGAATCTCGCAAGTGAGGCAGCGCGGCATAGCCGTCAGTGAGCAGCTGCGGTCGATCGGGGTGCGCGACGATCTGGCCG
>JACRBO010000060.1 GCA_016219235.1 Chloroflexota bacterium | reverse complement strand
CGTTTGGCACGTTGATCCGCGCGCAGGCGCTGGGTGATCTGCAAGCGCTGCACAGCCGGGGCTATCGCGCGATTCGCCTGCACCTGGGCAAGAATGTGGCCGGTGGTCTGGCGGCGGTTCAATCGGCGGTGGAAGACGCTTTGCTGCCGAAGAAGCCTGCCGTCGCGAAGAAAGTGGCTGCGCCGACGAAGACGGCGGCGCCGAAGAAGACTGCGGCCAAGAAACCCGCTGTGAAGAAACCGGCGACCGTTAAGAAAACGACTGCGAAGCAAGCGGCTAAATCGGTAACGAAGAAGGCTGTCAGGCCAATCGCAAAGAAGACTGTGAAGCCGGCTGCCAAAAAGGCCGCGAAGCCCGTTGCGAAAAAGAAGACGAGGCGCGCTTAAGGCGCGTGGCGCGTTGATTCGTTGACACGCCAGATACGTCTGTTATAATTGAATCACAAGCGCGAGGCGACCGCAGTTGGGTCGCCTCGTTGATTGACTCTCAAACTAAACTGATCTGGCAGGCGGCTTTATGGATCTCCTTGAAAAGATGGCGGGCATTGAAAGCCGCTACGAAGAACTGAACACCCTGATGTCCGACCCGCAGGTGCTGGGCGATTACACGCGGCTGCGCGACGTGGGCCAGGAACGCATGAACCTGGTGCCAATCGTTGAAGCGTATCGTGAGTACCGGGATCGGCTGGGCCACCTGGACGGCGCGCGCTTGATGGTCGCCAACGAAGCCGATCCGGATCTGGCGGACATGGCAAGGGAAGAAGTCGCCAGCCTGGAAGCGCAGATCAGCGCGATGGAAGCTAACCTCAAGGTGCTGCTGGTGCCCAAAGACCCGCGCGACGATAAGAACGTCATCGTCGAAGTTCGCGCCGGGACGGGCGGCGATGAGGCCGGCATCTTCGCGGCCGATCTGTATCGCATGTACACGCGCTATGCCGAAAATCACAACTGGAAATCCGAGCTGCTGTCGAGCAGCGAGACCGGCGTGGGCGGCTTCAAAGAAGTCATTTTTATGGTCAAAGGCAAGGGCGCTTACTCGCGGCTGAAATTTGAGAGCGGCGTGCACCGCGTGCAGCGCGTGCCCGTTACCGAATCGCAGGGCCGCATTCACACGTCAACCGCCACGGTGGCCGTGCTGCCGGAAGTGGACGAAGTAGAAATTACCATCCCCGACAAGGATATCGAGATCGACGTCTACAAGTCGGCGGGGGCGGGCGGCCAAAACGTGCAAAAGAACGCCACTGCGGTGCGCATTCATCATCTGCCGACGGGCATTATCGTGCAATGCCAGGACGAGCGGTCGCAGCTGCAAAACCGGCTGCGCGCCATGTCGATCTTGCGCGCGCGGTTGTACGAGCTGGAGCAGGAGAAGCAGGACAACGAGCAGACCGCCACGCGCCGATCACAAGTCGGGTCCGGCGAACGCAGCGAGAAGATCCGCACGTACAATTTCCCGCAGAGCCGTGTCAGCGATCATCGCATCAACCTGACATCGTACCGGCTGGACTACATTTTGAACGGCGATCTGGACGAATTCATCGACGAGCTTAACACGCACGATCAGGCGGAGAAACTGCAAGCGGCGGGTCTCTAATAACGAGTAATGAGTAACAAGTAACAGGTGGTCCTTACTCATTACTCGTTACTCATTAAATTGTGTTTATGACTGGAACCCCTTTGACCCTTCAACAACTATGCCAGCAGGCGACCGAACAACTCGAAGCGCTCGATATGGATGCGCCGCGTTTGTCGGCCGAAGTGATCCTGGCGCACACCCTGAACATCACGCGCACGCAGTTACTGGCACGGCTCGATCGGACGCCCGACCCCGAACAGCTCACACTGTTTCAAACCAATCTTGAGCGCGTATTGAAAGACGAGCCGCTGGCCTACGTCGTCGGCCATCGCGAGTTTTACGATCTCGATCTGATCACCGATCGGCGCGCGTTGATTCCGCGTCCGGAGACCGAGTGCCTGATCGAGTTTGCGCTGGCGCGTTTCGTCCAACATCCCGCGCCCCTCATCGCCGACATCGGCACGGGCTGCGGCGGCATCGCCGTGACACTGGCGAAGCACCTGCCGCGCGCGCGCATCATCGCCACCGACCTCTCATCTGACGCGGTTGATCTGGCGCGCGAGAATGCCGTGCGGCACGGCGTGGCTGATCGGATTGATTTCCGTGTGGGCAATCTGCTGGAACCGGTGACGGAATCACTCGATTTGCTGGCGGCGAATCTGCCTTATATCGACGACAAGGATTGGCCCTACCTGCAGAAGACCATTCGCGGGCACGAGCCGAAGATGGCGTTTCTGGGCGGGCCGGACGGTCTCGATTTGATGCGCGCGATGTTAAAGGATGCGCCGCGCGTGGTGAGGGCGGGCAGTCTGATCCTGATGGAGATCGGCGCGTATCAGGGCGATGATGTGACTGCCAT
>JACRBO010000563.1 GCA_016219235.1 Chloroflexota bacterium | reverse complement strand
GCGGGCGCGGTGCTGATCAACTTGAACATCAGCCGTGTGAATCCCGCGCTCGATTGGTTGAGCTGGCCCGGCGTGGTGTTGGCACTCGGCGGCATGGTCGGGACGTTGTACTGCCGATCGGTGCTGGGGCGATTCTGGACGGCGGACACGACGCTGCAAACCGATCATCAAATCATCGATCGCGGCCCGTATGGCATCGTGCGGCATCCGATTTACACCGCAGTCGGCGTGCAGCTGATCGGGACGCTGCTGGTCTATCCTACTCTGCTGATGCTCGGCCTGGCGTGGACGGCGGTGATGTGCTATGCCCTGAAGGCGAACCTCGAAGATGATTATCTGGCGCAGCACTTGCCGGGGTATGCGGCGTATCGACAGCGCGTGAAGTATCGCTTGTTGCCCGGGGTGTGGTAAGGCAACTACTCCCCCTCTCCTGAAATCGTCCTTCGACTGCGCTCTGCTCCGCTCAGGATGCGATTTCAGGAGAGGGGGCCGGGGGTGAGGCTTACGAACTCAACTCGCGCAGCGCGTCCGGATCGAGAATGGTGATCTGATTCTGCTCCAGCCGGATGACGCCCTCGCGTTTGAAGTGGGCCACCGCTTTGTTGATGCTTTCCCGCGTCGCGCCGATGAGGCCGGCCAGTTCGCTCTGCGTCAGCGTGACTTTCAAGCGCACTCCATCTGTCGCGACCTCGCCGTGCAATTGCGCCAGTTCCAGCAGTTTGCGTGCCAGCCGTGCGGGCACATCCAGCAAGGTGCGGCTGCCCACTTGCAACGTGGAGTACCGTACCCGTACGCTGAGCGCCTGCATGAAGTTGTAGGCCAGCTGCGGGCTGTCCCGCAGCCGGGCGCGCAATCGATCGCGGCTCAGCATCAACACGAGCGTATCATCCAGGGCCATAGCGCTGGCCGAGCGCGGCAGCCCGTCGATGACGGATAGTTCGCCAAAGATGTCGCCGGTGGCGTAGTAAATCACCGATGTTTCATGCCCGCTGTCTTCCTGCACGTAGATGCGCACGCGGCCGGACTCGATGAGGTACAACGCCTGGCCCGGGTCGCCCTGCAGGAAAATCATGTCGCCTTGCCGGAACTGGCGCGAGACAAAATCTGCCGACAGGCTGCTCAGTTCGATGTCGGTCAGGCCGTTGAACAGGGCGATATGTTTAAGGAAGTCCAGTCGATTGCTCACACGCTGCTCCGCGCGTCGCGCCGGGTATTCGGCCCCATTGTACCTGTGGGCCAGTGGATTGGCAATAAAGTGATGCGTGATCGTCAACGTGTCAGTCATGATGACCTCCCGGCAGACCTGTCAGGTGTTAGAAACCAGTCAGGTTCTTGAGCATCAACCCGATCGCAACAGCGACGGCCAGACTGCCCAGCCACTCGGCCAGATACAGCGCCGCGCGCGGCTGGCCGATGACGTGTGGGCTGTCGAAGACCAATCGGGGCAGCGCCACCAGCGGCACCAGCGCAAACTGGCCCAGCAGCACAAACGTCAGCATCAGGCCGCGTTCCAGACTGCCCGGAATCTTGTTTTTGGCGGCCTGCGCAAAGTCGGGCGCGGAGCCGTTGATCAGCGCGTAGAACGTGAACTCGATCAGAATCCAGGCCGGAAACGTAATGAACGCATAACCCAGCGCCATACTCAACCAGCGGTGCGCAATCGCCGTCGAGATCAGATCGCCGATCGGGTTGGTAGTGATCACGCCCGATGCGATCAGGGCGATGGCGATCACGCTGAGGTGCAGCGTCTGATCGATTATCAACCGCACGATCGGGTAACGGCCCGATCGGCGCGCAGCCTGCCACCGCCGATTGACCCACAACCAGGCGGCGTCGATGGCGGTGTGCGTCGCGCCGATGCCCAGCGCCCACGGCCACCAGGCCGCATCGAAGGGCAGGGCGAACAGGACGGTCACGGCGGTGACGATGCCGCCGTGCTGCAAAACGCCCTTGATTTCTCGGCTTTTGCGCTGGGCCAGCGCGTCCCACTGAAGAATGTAGTCACCGACCAGGTGAGCCAGCAACATGGCGATGATCATGTTTGACCTCCTACGTCGTTCTTGATTCAAGCATACCGCAGGCGGCGGGGCGCGGCTATGAAGTGCGTCACACGTTATAATTGAAAATGAAAAATGACCAATGACAAGATGACAGGGCGACAGGGTGAAGGGGTGACGGGATGACACGATGACAAGATGAAGAGGTGACAGGAGGATGTCACGCACCATGCACCACGAGTCTTACATCTTGCATCCCGTACTACTCGTCACTCGTCACTCGTTACTCGTCACTCATCAGGAGCATTCATGGATCTCAACCTATTCCTTCGCGGCCTCATCATCGGGTTTTCCATTGCTGCGCCGGTCGGGCCGATCGGCGTGTTGTGTATCCGGCGCACGCTGGCTGAGGGGCGCGGGTACGGTCTGGCCTCGGGGCTTGGCGCGGCCAGCGCCGATGCGTTCTTCGGGCTGATCGCGGCGCTCGGGCTGACGTTGGTGGCGAATTTCCTCGCAGCGCAAGAGATGTGGCTGAGATTGATCGGCGGCGGCTATCTGCTGTATCTGGGCGTGACGACGTTTCGATCGAAGCCCGCGGAGCGATCGGCGGAGGCGAAAGGACGAGGACTGATCGGTGCGTATACCTCGACGCTGTTCCTGACGCTGACGAATCCGCTGACGATCTTCGCCTTCGCGGCGATCTTCGCGGGCGTCGGTGCGGGCGTTGGGACCGGCGGCGCGATCGGGGCGTTGTTGGTCGTGGTGGGGGTATTTGCGGGATCGAGCGCGTGGTGGCTGATTCTGGTGACGTTGACGAGCGTGTTTCGATCGCGCTTCAATGCGACCGGGTTGCAGTGGGTCAATCGGCTGTCCGGGGTCGTGATCGTCGGTTTTGCCGTCGCCATTTTGTATAGCCTCATCGCAGCCTGACGTTGGATCGTGCTATAATCAGCGCGTCAAGGGCCGGATCATACGCGAGGTGAAACATGACGATTCGAATTTTGGTGGTGGACGATCACAGTGTGGTGCGGCAGGGCCTGAAAATGTTTCTGGGTCTGGATCCGGAACTTGAAGTGATTGGCGAAGCCGTCGACGGCGCGGACGGCGTGAAGAAAGCCAGAGAACTGAAGCCGGATGTGGTGTTGATGGACCTGTTGATGCCCGTCATGGACGGCATCACGGCCATCGGCGTGTTGCGGCGCGAACTGCCCGATACCGAAGTGATCGCCCTGACCAGTGTGCTGGAAGACTCGTCGGTCATCGGCGCAGTGCGCGCGGGCGCGATCGGCTATCTGCTCAAAGACACCGAATCCGACGAGCTGTGCCGCGCCATCAAGGCCGCCGCCGCCGGACAGGTGCAGTTATCGCCCAAAGCGGCCGCCCGCCTGATGCGCGAAGTGCGCGCGCCGGAGAGTCCCGAAACACTGACCGAACGCGAGACCGAAGTGCTGCGGCTGCTGGCGCAGGGCCGCTCCAATAAAGAGATCGCGCACGATCTGACGATCGGTGAAAAGACGGTGAAGACCCACGTCAGCAACATCCTCAGCAAACTCAGCGTGCCCAGTCGCACGCAAGCCGCGCTGTATGCCGTGCGCATCGGGCTGGTGACACTGGGCGCGCCCGACGCCGCGTAGATCAAATTGATTGACAGGCCACGGAGTTCACGGCGGGCGAAGAGGTGGGTCACTCTTCCAATGTGCGTTGAACTCCGTGGTTTGCTGAAAACTGCTGGTGACGCATGACGACTTCCACTCCTCCCAAACCCCTCGTGCGTTTTGTGGCCTGGCTGTCCAGCACCTATGCCCGGGTGGTGTTTGGCATGCTGTTGATCGGCGCAGGCTACCTGCTGCTGTTTTCGTACTTCGGGACCAGCTCGGCCGATCGGATGGTTGACCTGCGGCGCGATGAACTGAAACGCCTGACCTACATGGGCATCAACGTCATTCAGCCGGTGCTCGATCGACAGCGGCGCGGCGAAATCACCGAAGAGCAGGCGCTGGCGCAGGGCCGCGATCTGATTCGCCGCATGCGGTACATGTACGGTCTGGGCGCGAACTACCTGTTCATGGGCAACCGGTACGGTCAGGTGTTGGCGCAGCCGTCCGATCCCCAGATGGAAGGCTCCAATCAGCTGGATCGCCAGGATGCCGGGGGCCGCTTTGTGACGCGCGAGTTTATCCAGGTCGCCGACAGTGCGGCGGGCGTAGGCTACGTCGAATATCTTGAGACGCCCCCCGGCGGCGATCATCCCCAGGTGAAGATTGCCTACATCGTCGGCATTCCAGAGTGGGAGGCGTACATCGGCACGGCCATGCACTTGAGCGATCTGGACACGCAGAGCCAGGAGGTTGGGCGAAATTCGCTGCTATTGACGGGCGGGCTGTTCGTCGTGATTTTTCTGGCGGTGTTTTTTGTGCTGCGGCCAGTCTTCAGCAGTTATCACACACTGCTGGGATTATTCGAGCAGATTCGGCGCAACCCGGATACGACGCCGTTTGTGCCGGTGGAACGTTACCCGATCGGTTCGGAGGGCCGCCAGTTGTTGGGCGGTTTTCGCGACACGCTGCGGCAAATCCAGTCGAGCAAGCAGCAGTTGAAGCAGAGCGAAGAGCGCTTTAGCCTGGCGGTGCAGGGCACCAACGACGGCCTGTGGGACTGGCAGGTGAAGACCAACACGGTGTACTACTCACCGCGCTGGAAAGAGATGCTGGGCTACGCGGACGACGAACTGCCCAATCGCTTTGAAGAATGGAGCACCCGCATCCATCCCGACGATGCCGATGAAACGATGGCGCAGTTGAATGCGCACCTAGCCGGGCAGACGCCGTTCTTTGAGAAAGAGATTCGCGTCCGGCACAAAGACGGCTCGTACCGCTGGATTCTGACCCGCGGCGCAACGGTGCGCGATACCGAAGGGCGGCCGGTGCGCATGGCCGGCTCGCACACCGACATCACCGATCGCAAGCGCGTCAACGAAGAATTGATCGAGCGCGAGGCGCAGTATCGCAGCATCTACGAAGCGACGACGGATGGGCTGATCATCACGCACCTGGACGGCGCCATCGTCGAGGCGAATCCCGCGGCCTGCGCGATGTTTGGCTATGACTACGACGAATTTGTGCGGCTCGATCCGCGGCAGGTGATTCATGCCGATTATCACACGTCGTTTGGCGACTACCTCACGGCGGTGGCCGGCGGCGAGCCGGTCCAGACCCGATCGGTCAACGTGCGCCGGGACGGTTCGTTGCTGGACGCGGAAGTGCGCGGCACGCTGATCGCCTATCGCGGTGAGCCGCACATCCTGAGCGTGGTACACGATGTCACCGAGCGTGAGCGGGCCTTCCAGCTGCTGGAGCAGCGAGTGGAAGAGCGCACGCGCGAACTGTCCACGCTGCTGGATATTTCCCACAGCATGACGTCCACGTTTGAACTGAAGCCCCTGCTGCGCGTCATCCTTAACCAGCTGCGGAAAGTGGTCGACTACACCGGCGCGACGATCCTGACGCTGCACGACAACGAGTTGACCGTTTTGGACCATCAAGGCCCGATCTCGCCGGAAGAAGTCTTGCAGCTGCGTTTTCCGTTGACGCGGGCCAGCGTCAACTATCGCGTCATTCAGCAAGCCGTCCCCATCATTATTCCCGATGTGCGCGGCAGCACGCCGGAGGCCGTCGCGTTTCAGCACACTGCGGGCGAGGCATTGCTGACGACTTATGGCTACATCCGGTCATGGCTGGGTGTGCCGCTGATGGCGCAAGAGCGCGTCGTCGGCATGTTGAGCCTCGATCACGACGAACCCGATCACTACACGGGGCGCGATGCGCAGCTGGTGCTGGCCATCGCCAATCAGGCCGCTATCGCCATTGAGAACTCGCGGCTGTACTGGCAGGCCAAAGAACTGGCGGCGCTGGAAGAGCGCAATCGATTGGCGCGCGAACTGCACGATTCGGTTTCGCAGGCGTTGTATGGCATCGCGTTGGGCGCGCGCACAGCGCGTACCCAACTTGAGCGTGATCCCGCTAAGGCCAAAGAACCGATCGAGTACACGCTGCAACTAGCCGAAGCGGGCCTGGCCGAAATGCGCGCGTTGATCTTTGAACTGCGGCCGGAATCCCTCAAGACCGATGGGCTGGTGGCGGCCCTTACGAAACAGGCCGCCGCCGTGCGGGCGCGCCATCATCTGGATGTGCAGACCGACTTTTGTGAGGAGATGGAGCACATGCCGTTCGAGGTGAAAGAAGCGTTGTACCGCATCACGCAGGAGGCGCTGCACAACATCGTCAAGCACGCCAAAGCGACGCACGTCGATTTGAAGTTGATCTGCGAAGGCGGCGCGGTGGCCTTGTTGGAAATCCATGACAACGGTGTGGGCTTCGATTCGCAGGGCACGTTCCCCGGCCACCTGGGGTTAAAGTCCATGCGTGAGCGCGCCATGCGCGTGGGCGGCGGTTTCAGCGTCAAGAGCGAGCCGGGCGAAGGTACGCGCATTCGGGCGCGGATTCCGTTTAAGGTGTAGTCGGGCGGCTCCCATAATATCGGCAAGTGAAAGTCGGACACCATACACTATCATGTTTGTTATTGCTAGATTGGGCACAAAGAATAGCCGGGACGTCATGATAGAAAATGCCACGATTATTCTTGTGGTCATGCTATTTGCGACTTCGTGTGTTCAAACAGCTGTACCGTCGCCCACCTTACTGACACGAACGCCCACGAACATAGCATCTTCGACTATCACTGCTACGTCTCCAACTGGCCGATATTCAGCAGTCCAAGAAGCCGGAGACTCCAAGTCCTGTAATGCGACCGGGCGTGCCGTTCACATCGTTGATACGCACACGATGAACACCGTGCAAGACTTTCCCGGTGCTACATTTGCTCAATGGCTTTCCGATAACACAGTCGAGATTCGAACCGCGGGGTGTGAACAAGGACAATCCTACAGCGTCAATGTTGAAACTGGCGCGCGCCATGAGTTGGGCGCACTTGGCAACAGGTTTTTGTCACCTGATGGTCTAGCCTTTGCTGAGTATAGTCGCTCGTCCGTGGGGCTGGGCGGCGAATTTTGGCTCTATGATGTCGCGCGCCAAGTCGTAATTCGCCCGCAAGGAACACAAAGGCGCTATGACACATTGTGCTGGACACCTACAAGTTCACACTTGATATATACCTTGCAAGCAATGTCGGACACGACCTCTTCTAACGTGATTATTGGTCCGCGTCAAATCTGGATCGTAGATAAACAGGGCGGAGAAGAAAAGTTGTTGCTTGGCGATAGCGGGCATAACTACTTCATCGCTTCAGGAAGTCCAGAGCAGTGGAGATGCGTCTGGGAAAATGACTGGATTCAGGTACAAGAAACATCTTACATTGTTGTCGTTGCTCCCACGGAACCTCTTGAGAAAGATTGGGACGCGTTAGCCTGTCCGATATATGGCCGTAACTGCGAGGCTTCACAGCCACTTGGCCTGAATTGGCGCACGGGAAAACTGGCGCGGTGGGAAGGGGTTCCTTCGAAGTAGCAACGAAAAGGAAGCGGCGATGATGCGGATTGCCAAATCCAGCGGCCTAGACGACGGATTTGGCAATCCGTCGAGAGCATCTTCGTTCCGCTCGCAATGGTATAATCGCTGTGCCATCACACTGACTATTTTCAGGAGCATAATGGACTATCGTTATTTGGGGCGATCGGGTTTACAGGTCTCGGCATTATCTTTGGGCGGTTGGGTGACGTGGGGGAATCAGATCGGCGAAGACATTACCTATGATTGCATGACTGCTGCGTATGAGGCGGGCGTCAATTTCTTCGACACGGCAGAAGTGTACTCCGAGGGCAAAAGCGAGATCGCGATGGGGGCGGCGATCAAGCGGGCCGGGTGGAAACGATCGGATCTGGTGCTGTCTACCAAGATTTTCTGGGGCGGCGAAGGCGTCAACGATAGCGGCCTCTCGCGCAAGCACATCATCGAAGGG
>JACRBO010000583.1 GCA_016219235.1 Chloroflexota bacterium | reverse complement strand
CCTTTCGCGATGTCTTTGTCTTGCATGGCAGCGGTGTGGGCGGCGGCAGCCTGGGCTATGCCAACGTGTTGATGGAGCCCGGTGACAAGATGTTTGCCGCGCCGGCCTGGTCGCATCTGGCCGATTGGAAAGCCGTCCTCAGGCCGCATTATCGCGTCGCCAAACGCATGCTGGGCGTCGATCGCAATCCGTGTTTGTGGCCGGCCGATGAAGTGCTGCACTCGATCTCAAAAGAACTGGGCACCACGGTCACGTTCCAGCCGACGGATGTCGGCACCTTTTTCGGTGAACCGGGCAAGACCGTGCCCGATCCGTTCTTCGGAGGTGAAGGGCCTGATCGAACCGGCTGCCTCCACTGCGGCGGCTGCATGGTCGGCTGTCGTCATGGCGCCAAGAACACTCTCGTCAAAAACTACCTGTATTTCGCCGAAAAATGGGGCGCGCAAGTCTGGCCCGAAACGGAAGTGCGCGACGTGCGGCCGCTGCCGCCCAATCAACCCGACGGCGCGCGTTACGAAGTCGTCTATCGCAGTGCCACACGCATTTTTGCCAATCCCGAAAAAATCGTGCGCGCGCGCAACGTCGTCTTCTCGGCAGGCGCATTGGGCACGTTGCGCTTGCTCTTCCGCTGCCGCGATGTGACCAGCTCGCTGCCCCGGATTTCGCAGCGGTTGGGCGACATGGTGCGCACCAACAGCGAAGCGCTGCTTGGATCATCGGCGCGCGATCTCAAGACCAACTATTCGGAAGGCATCGCCATCACATCAATCTTTCACGCGGACGACGTGACCACGATCGAACCGGTGCGCTATCCGGCGGGTTCATCGCTGATGCGTTTCCTGTCCGGCCCGCTCGTCGATCAGGAAGGCAGCATTCCCTCGCGCCTGTTCAAGACGCTGGCGCAAATCTTCACGCGCCCGATCGATTTTGCGAAGACGCACATTTTGCCGGGCTGGGCGCAGCGCACGACCATCATCCTGGTCATGCAGACGGAAGACAATCGCATTCGGTTACGATTAGGCCGTAGCCTCTTCACGTTGTGGCGCAAGAATTTAGTGTCCAGGCCCGATGCCGATCACGCCATCCCCGGCAAGATCGATATTGGACATCAAGTCACGCGCAATTTCGCGGCGAAGACCAACGGCATTCCGGCGGGATCGTTGAATGAAGGTCTGCTCAACATCCCGATGACGGCGCACATCCTGGGCGGCGTGCCGTTTGGCGTGGATGAGCGCGAAGGCGTGATCGATCTCAACTGCGAAATCTACAACTATCCCGGCCTGTTCGTGGCCGATGGTTCGATCATGCCCGCCAATCCCGGCGTGAATCCGAGCCTCACGATTACAGCATTGGCCGAATACGCTATGAGCCGAGTGCCGCCCAGGGCCGATGCGGCCATCCGCCAACCGATCGGCCTCGACGCCTTGCCGCAAAAAGCAAAGTAGACACGGAAATAACCAATTCACGAGCAGAGCGGGCTCCCACGCCCGCGTACCCGGCGGCGTGGGAGCCGCCTCTGCTTGTATCGGTGGATCACTGATATGACTCCCAAACGAGTAGGCTTAGCGTTAAGTGGCGGCGTGATGCGCGGGGCCGCGCATGTGGGTGTGATCCAGACACTGGAACGCGCCGGCATCCCGATCGATTACGTGGCGGGCGTCAGCGCCGGATCGATTGTGGGCAGCCTGTTCTGCGCGGGCGTTGGCTGCGATCGGATGGCGGAACTGTCCGGCGAACTGCGCTGGCGCGCCATCGCCAGTCTGGTGTGGCCGCGCGAGGGCTTGGTGAGTTTTGCCAGACTGGCGCGTTGGCTCATTCGCATCATTGGCGATCGCACGTTTGACGAATTGACGACTCCATTCGCGGCGGGCGTCACCGATCTGGAAACGGGCGAACCGGTAGTGATTCGAGATGGCAAGGTGGCTGTGGCCGTGCATGCCAGTTGCGCTGTGCCGGGCTTCGTCGCGCCCGTGCGCGATCGAGGTCGCCTCTGGGGCGATGGCGGTATCTCATTCAACTTGCCAGGCGCGGCCGTGCGATCGATGGGCGCGGATTACGTGATCGGCGTGGACTTGATGCAGCCCAAGCTGCGCCAACGCGGCGGGCCACTGGGGTATGGCGTCACCGCGTTGGAAGTGCTGATCGAACAGTCAGGCGGGGGGCCAAACTCGGTCGATTGTTTGATCACGCCCGAATTGGCGGGGCTTACTTATTTCGATAGCGCTCGATTTGAAGATCTGCTGGCGCTAGGACAACGGGCCGCGGCCGGCCAGCTGGACAAGATTCGCGCCGCGCTGAACGCGCCGACTGATACGCCGCAATCGAGCGATCGATAAAGCCGCCGGCGATTTCGTGAATGCGCCAGTCGGCGATGCTGTGCGTCAGCTGATTCATCACACTGTCCGGCACCAGGCTCAGGCCAATCGGTTTGGGCAGCGCTGCCGCAATCCGCAATCTGTAATCGATCCGCGTTTCATCACCACGCGCCACAAACACCGACTGACTGGTAAACTGCCCCTGCGCGACGAGCGCCTGTACGGACACGAATTGCCTGACGGGCGTCGGTCCGAGTAGCGGTGAGACGTTCAACGTCTGGCTGGCTTCGTCGAAATGCACCTGCAAATCACAATAGATCTTCACACGATAGACGCCGAGTTCGATCGTGTGATAGAGCGCGCGAAAGCGATTGAGGCCGTATTTCTGCACCAGCGAGATGTGCGGCAGAAGATCGAAAATCGCGTCGAAGTCGCGATAATAGCGGGTGGCCGCGGCCAGGGTATCTGGAAAAACAAATTGACGCTGCGTCGAACCGTTGAGTGTAATCACAGAAATCTCACAAAATAAAAGAAGTGCCTAAAATATACGCCCCAACGCCGCAGCGCGGCGTTGGGGTTGTGTTGGCGGTTGATTGGGGTTGCGTTGTTGACCAATTTACGTTTGATCCGGCGCGTCTTTGCGCTGAGTCAGTTTGTCCAGTTCTTGCGACAGCGCTTCCAGCTGTTGAGTCAGGGCCGCAACATCGGCGCGGGTCGGTGTGGCACTGCTTTTGAGCAGTTCAGCCAGATCGATCGGGTGTGCAAAGCCACCCGATTTGGCGGCGGCTTCCAGCGGTGAGAGCAAGACATCCAGAATATGAAAGCCGTCGTCGTCCGAGATTTTGCCGGCCTTAATGAGCTGCTCCACACGGCGCTCGATCTCAGCATCCACTTCGCGCTGCCAGTCGGCCGGCGGAATGAGCGCGTGGCGCAACTGGCTCAACGTGTCATTGCTGGCCTGGATCAAACTGGTGAATACGGCGTGCGGAATGCCACCCTTGATCTTGCGCTCCTGCTCAAAGATGATTTGCGCCTGAGTGAGGGCGGTCAGGTCTTCGCCAGTCTCGTGGTCGATGACCTTGATCTCCTGCTGCTGGCGGATCAGTTCGGCGATGCCGTCCAGCGTGATGTAGCGCTTGGCTTCGGTATCGTAGAGTTTGCGGTTGGCATAGCGTTTGATTAAGGGCATGGTCTTCCTCGCAGAGATAAGTCAAGGGAGAGGCAAATGCGCCTCTCCCTTGATTATACAGCTGCGGTCGCCGTTGCCCGGCGAGCTTAGTTCTTCAGCGATCGCTAGTTTTTCAGCGCT
>JACRBO010000059.1 GCA_016219235.1 Chloroflexota bacterium | reverse complement strand
GCTGTGCGATCATCCCGATCTCACGCCGTATGGCGGCTGCCGCCTGTGCCTGGTCGAGGTGGACAAGATGCGGGGGCTGCAAACGGCCTGCACGCTGGGCGTCACCGAGGGCATGGTCGTGCGCACGGAAACGCCCGCGCTGATCGAATCGCGGCGCACGGTGTTGGAACTGCTCTTATCCAACTACTACGACATGGGCTACACGCCCACCAAAGACCCGGCCAAAAACGAACTGCTGTATTGGGCCAGTCGCTACGGGGCCGAACTGCCCGAAGCGCAAAAGCCCAAACAGCCGCGTTACGCCGTAGATAGCGATCCTAATCCCTTTGTGTGGGTCGATCTGAACAAGTGCATCCTGTGTGCGCGCTGCGTGCGCGCCTGCGCCGAAGTGCAGGGCCGCTTCGTATGGAGTCTGGCCGAGCGCGGCTTCGACGCGCACATCTCGGCGGGGATCGATCAACCCATGCTCGACGCGCGCTGCGAATCGTGCGGGGCGTGCGTGGCCTACTGTCCCACCGGCGCGCTCGATAACAAACTCTCGATGAACCTGGGCCAGCCCGATAAGCTCGTCACCACCACCTGCACCTACTGCGGCGTCGGTTGCCAGTTCGATCTGAACGTCAAAGACAATAAGATCATTCGAGTGACCTCGAACCCGAAAGCGCCCGTCAACGGGATGCATCTCTGTGTGAAGGGGCGCTATGGCTACGACTTCGTGCACCATCCCGATCGATTGACGAAGCCCCGCGTGCGTAAGTATCTGCTGGAGGGATCAGGGATCAGGGATCAGGGATCAGAGCGCGGCGAATGGATTGAGGTCGATTGGGACACCGCGCTGAATATCACGGCGAAGAAGTTGGTCGGCATCCGCGAGACGTTCGGCGCAGACACGATCGGTGTGCTGGCCTCCGCGAAATGCCTGAACGAAGAAAATTATCTGATGAACAAATTCGCGCGACAGGTGATCGGAACGAACAACATCGATCACTGCGCCCGCCTTTGACACAGCAGCACTGTCGCCGGTCTGGCGGCCTCCTTCGGTTCGGGCGCGATGACGAATTCGTTCGACGACATCGTGACGCACGCGCAAGCCATGTTCATCATCGGCTCCAATACCACCGAGCAGCATCCCGTGTTCGGCACCAAAATTCGTCAGGCGGTCTTGAAGCGCAAGGTCAAGCTGATCGTGGCCGATCCGCGCAAGATCGACATCACCGAATTTGCGACGCTGCATCTGCGTCATCGGCCCGGAACGGATATCGCGCTCATCAACGGCCTGATGTACATCATCCTTGAAAAAGGCTGGGAAAACAAGGCATTTATCGACGAGCGTACCGAAGGCTTTGAAGAATTCAAGGCCACGGTCATGCAGTATCCGCCGGAGAAAGTGTCGCAGTTGACGCGCGTGCCGATCGAGCAGCTGTATCAGGCCGCCGAGATCATGGCGCAGAACAGCCCGATGGCGGTGATGTGGGCAATGGGCATCACGCAGCACATCGTCGGCGTGCGCAACGTGATGGACCTGGCGAACCTGCAAATGCTGCTGGGCAACCTCGGTGTGCCGGGCGGCGGCGTCAATCCTTTACGCGGGCAGAACAACGTGCAAGGCGCGTGCGACATGGGCGCGCTGCCCAACGTTTATCCAGGCTATCAACCCGTGACTGATCCGAAGGCGCGTGAGAAATTTGCGGCAGCATGGGGCATGGTCAAGGATGAAGGCGGAAAGATGAAGGATGAAAACTTCATCCCGCATCCCTCACGCGAAGCGTTCAGCCTTTCGGATAAGGTCGGTCGAACCGTTACTGAGTTGATCCCCGACATCCTCGACGGCAAGACCAGGGCGCTCTACATCCTGGGCGAAGACCCGGTGATGAGCGACCCGGACAGCGCGCACATCCGCGAGTGCCTCGAAGCCTGCGACTTCATCGTGCTGCAAGAGATCTTCCCGTCGGAAACGTCGAAGTATGCGGACGTGCTGCTGCCCGGCGTCAGTTTTGCCGAGAAAACCGGCACGTTCACCAACACCGAGCGGCGCGTGCAGATGGTGCATCAGGCGATCGAGCCAGGCGGCGACGCGCGCCAGGACTGGGCGATCATCGCCGATCTGGCCCAGCGCATCATCGCGTTGGGGCCAGGAAAACCGATCGGTGGTGCGTATACCGATTGGACTTACGCCTCGACATCGGACATCATGAATGAAATCAACGCGCTCACGCCGAGTTATGCGGGCGTCACACACGATCGGCTTGATAAGGGCGAGCGACTGCAATGGCCGGTAAAATCGATCGAGCACGCGGGCACACCGATTTTGCATATCGGCGCGTTTACGCGCGGTAAGGGCAAATTCGCGCCGATCGATCATGTCCCGCCCGCCGAACTGCCCGACGATAATTATCCGGTGCTGTTGAGTACGGGGCGCGTGCTGTATCACTGGCATGGCGGCGAGATGACGCGCCGCTCAGAAGGCTTGATGGCGGTGTATGGTCAGGCGTTGATCGAAGTGAACCCCGACGACGCGCTGAAACTCGGCCTGAACGGCAAGCGTCACGTGCGGGTGACTTCGCGGCGCGGCAGCATCGAGGCCGAAGCATGGGTCACCGATCGTGTGCCGCCCGGCATGGTGTACGCCAACTTCCATTTCCCAGAAGCGAACGCGAATGAATTGACGCTGGCCGCGCTCGATCCGGTGAGCAAGATTCCCGAGTATAAGATTTGCGCGGTGAGGGTGGAAAGAGTAGAGGAGTAGGTAAGGAAAGAAGTAGACAAGTAGACAGGTAGACAAGGATTCTCTGGCGTTCTTTGCGTCCCCGTGTTGCAGGTCGGGAAATCTAGCACCTCAGCCAGCGCCCTGCCACACCGCCCCCCAAACGGCGGGAAGAAAACCTGCCAGTTGGTGCTATTCTGCACAATCCAATTATGCTACAGTGAACTCTTGACAACCGGGGAGCGCGACTAACTTTGAGTAAAAACTATTCTTGCATCAGGAGGATCCCCGATGAAGTCTGCATGGTCTAAGTTGGCAATTGTCGTCGTAGTTGGTGTGGTGCTGGCGTTGCTGCCCGCCCCGGCCGGTCTGGAGCCGTCGGCATGGCGCTATTTCGCGCTGTTTGTCGCTGTCGTTGTCGGCCTAATTTTGGAGCCGGTGCCGGCGGCGGCGGTCGGTCTGGTCGGCGTGGTGCTGGCGGCATTGCTGGGTCTGCCGTTTACAGCTAAACAGTTGGCCGATCCGGCATTTAAGCCGGTGGCTGAAGCCATCAAGTGGGTGTTGAGCGGTTTTTCAAACACCACCGTGTGGCTGATCTTCGGCGCATTCATGTTCGCGCTGGGTTACGAGAAGACCGGGCTGGGCAAGCGCATCGCGCTGCTGCTGGTGAAACTGCTGGGCAAGCGCACGCTGGGGCTAGGCTATGCCGTCACGTTGGCCGATCTGATCCTGGCCCCGTTCACGCCGTCGAACACGGCGCGCAGCGGCGGCACCATCTTCCCCATCATTCGCAACATTCCTGGTCTCTACGGCTCCGAGCCGGGTGAGACCTCGCGCAAGATTGGCTCGTATCTGATGTGGACGGCGCTGGCCGCGACCTGCATCACCAGCTCGATGTTCCTCACTTCGCTCGCGCCCAACTTGCTGGCGGCTGAGCTGGTGAAGAAGACGGCCAATCTCGACATTTCGTGGGCGCAGTGGTTTATCGGCTTTTTGCCGGTCGGCGTGCTGCTCATCGCTCTGCTGCCGCTGATCGTGTACAAGCTGTATCCGCCCGAGATCAAATCGGGCACGGAAGTCCCCACGTGGGCGGCGCAAGAATTGAACAAGATGGGCGGCCTGTCGCGCAATGAGATCATCATGGGTGTGCTGGTCGTGCTGGCACTGGCCCTGTGGATCTTCGGCGGTTCGTTCATTGATGCGACGCTGGTGGCGCTGGTCGTCATCTCGTTGATGGTGCTCACCGGCATCGTGCAGTGGAACGACATTGTCGGCAACAAGGCGGCCTGGAATGTGCTGGTGTGGTTTGCCACGTTGGTCACGCTGGCGGGTGGCCTGAGTTCGGTCGGGTTCATCAAGTGGTTCGCGGCCAGCGCGGCCGGCGCCCTGACGGGCATGCCCGTCACGCTGGTGATGATCCTGCTGGTGGCGCTGTTCTTCGTCATCCACTATCTGTTTGCCAGCGTCACCGCGCACGTAACGGCCATTCTGCCGGTGTTTCTGGCGGCGGGCATGGCGATTCCCGGCATGCCGGTGACGATCTATGCGCTGTTGCTGTGCTTCTCGCTCGGCATCATGGGCATCATCACGCCCTATGCCACCGGCCCAAGCCCGGTGTACTTTGGCAGCGGCTATGTCTCGCGCAAGCACTTCTGGACGTTGGGGCTGGTCTTCGGCGTGATCTTCCTGGTCGCGCTGCTGGTCATCGGCGCGCCGTGGTTGTCGGTCGTTAATCCGTAGCTCCACCGCGTAATGACTGTCAACCAACCGGCCCGCCCTTGTCTTGAGGGCGGGCCGGTTGGTTAGCCGGTAGTACTATTCTCACTGCATGGCTTTTCTCATGCCACGGTATGGCTTTTCTCATGCCACACACGTGACAGGTCACACTATGGCGCAAGCGCCCGCTTCCAGTATGATGGTGCAGGCACTGGTGTCTGCACCATTTTCTTCCCTGTCTGTTCACCCTGTCCATGCGTAACTCAAAGGATGCCGCTATGGAAACCATCACCCACGATCTGATCATCTTAGGTTCCGGGCTGGCCGGGCTGCGGGCCGCGCTGGAAGCGGCTAAAGCCAGTCGCGGCCAGTTGGACATCGCGCTGGTGTCCAAACTGCAATTGATGCGCGCCCACTCGGTGGCTGCCGAGGGCGGCACGGCCGCAGTCCTGCGCGCCGACGACGGCGACAGCCTGGAGCTGCATGCCTGGGACACCGTGAAAGGCTCGGACTTCCTGGCCGATCAAGATGCGGTGGAGTTCTTCGTGCGCGAGATGCCGCAGGAAATCCTCCAACTCGATCGGTGGGGTCTGCCGTGGTCGCGCCGTCCCGATGGCCGCATCGCGCAGCGGCCCTTCGGCGGGCACAGCTATCCGCGCGCTGTCTTCGCCGCCGACAAGACCGGCTTTCAGGAAATGCAGACGCTGTACGACACGCTGCTTCAGCACACGCAGCAAGTGCATCGCTACGACGAGGTCTTTGCCACGGCTATTTTGATCGAGCGCGGCTTGTTCGCCGGGCTGATTTTGATCGACATGATCCACGGTCGATTGCTGCTGGTGCGCGGCAAAGCGTTGATCGTCGCCACGGGTGGCGCGGGGCAAATCTTCGGCTTCACCACCTATTCGGAAACCGTGACGGGCGACGGGCTGGCGATGACCTATCGGGCCGGGCTGCCGCTCAAAGACATGGAGTTCGTGCAATTCCATCCTACCGGCCTGGTGCCCAGCGGCATCCTCATGACCGAGGCTTGTCGCGGCGAAGGCGGCTATCTGACCAACAGCGCGGGCGAGCGCTTCATGGACAAGTACGCGGCCAAGATGATGGAACTGGCCCCGCGCGACATCATTGCCCGCGCCGAAATGACCGAGATTCTGGCAGGACGCGGTTTGCCCGGCGCGGAAGGCATGGAATTCATCAACCTCGATCTGCGGCATCTGGGCGCGGCGCAGATCAACGAACGATTGCCGCTGATCCGCGAAGTGTGCATCAAACACATCGGTCTCGACCCGATCGAGAAACCCATCCCCATCCGGCCCGTCGCGCACTATTCAATGGGCGGCATCCACACCGATCTGCGCGGGCGCACGCCGGTTGAGAATGTGTGGGCGGCAGGCGAAGCGGCCTGCGTCTCGATCCACGGCGCGAATCGATTGGGCACCAACTCCACGGCGGAATGCCTGTTGTGGGGGCGCGTCACCGGCGAAGACGCCGCGCGCTATTGCGCTAAGGCCGCTTTAGCCGATGCCCCGACGGCGGCGGCTCGCGACGAACAGCAGCGCCTGAACGAATTGATGAGCAAGTCCGGCACGGAGAATCACGCTCACTTGCGCGCCGAACTGCGCCAGTCGATGGATGCCAGCATGGGCGTGTACCGCACGGGCGCCGCGATGCAATCGGGTCTTGAGAAGATCCGCGAGTTGAAACGGCGTTATCGCGACATCCACATCGTCGACAAGAGTTGGGTGTACAACACTGATCTGATCCACGCAGTCGAAACCGGTTTCATGCTCGACGCGGCGGAGGTCGCTACGGCGGGCGCACTGGCGCGCGAGGAATCACGCGGCGGCCACGCG
>JACRBO010000582.1 GCA_016219235.1 Chloroflexota bacterium | reverse complement strand
TTCACCGACGAAGCGGTTTCCAGCGTCACGAAGATGCCGGCATGGCGCTTAGGCGTATCGATGCGCACCAGTGCGGCGACGCGGCTCAGACCGAGTTCGCCGTTGATGACCGTTTCCAGCCGGCGCAGCGAGGGCTGATTCTCGCCCTCCCACGCAAACACGATCGCCGCGTGCGGCGCGGCCACATCGTGGCCCAGCTGCCGTGCCCACTGCTCGGTTTCCTTTTGTGTCACGCGTCCGGCCAGCAAGGCATCGATGAATTCGCCGCGTAACTGCTTGGTCACCGTACTGACGGCTTTCGCTTTGGCCATCTCCAGCGCGCACGCCTCCGCGCCCTGTTCAGCCACCAGCGTATCCAGCGCATCCAATTCCTCGGCCACGCCGATCAGCGACAGGTAGCCGCGCGCCACGTCCTTCACCACAATCGGTGTGATCAGGCGCGACAGGCCGCCCGGCAAAACTTGATGCTCGATATTGCGCCAGTTCGCCACGCGCTTGCGATCGGTCCAGCCCTTGGGCAGCCGATCGGGATCCGTCAACGATTGCAGGATGTCGTTCCACACGGCACTTAACGTCGGATGGGCCCACGTCGCGATCGGGAGCAAGCGTTTATCTTGAACGATCACACCCTTGCGCGTCTGATCGGCCATCGCCCACACGATCGATTCCAGCCCGGCCCCCTCGGCCACCAGGTGTTCCAGCTGGCCGCGCACCTGCGCCGCCTTCTGCGCGGTTTGCGCCTGCCGATTGGTGATCAAGGTCAACACGGCCTGATGGACGGCGCGCATGGCCGTGCCTGGCGGGAGAATGATCACGGGCAAGGCAGCCGCCCGCGCGGCGGCGAGAGCATCGTCGGGCACATGACCGATCGTGATCGCAGCAGCCGTGCCCGCCTGCGCCAGGCGGCCGATCAATGGCGGCACGTCTTCATCGGCGGGCAGCAGCACCACATCGTCGGCCTCAAAATCCTGAAGCGGCGAAGCCGCGGCCACCACGGCCCATTTCACAATGCGTGCCCGCTGTTCATCGGTGCCGATGAATTCGGCGTTGCTGGGCAGGGCCAATCGGATCAGTTCACCTAACGTAACGGGCGCAGAAATTTGTTTCATAGGCACTCGATGTAGGCATAAGATTAAGTGCCGTCATTTTACCACTGATTCGCGTGAGAGCGGCGGGGGTTGGTGACCGCTAACCCTGACTTTTCAGCCAGTTTGACCGGGTGGGGCCGCTGACTCGATCGGGTAGGAGTGACTTGAGGACTAATTACTTTTCCCGGCTGATTGCGACTTAGCGCATGTAGACCACTCATCACGATCAGCCATCTCATCCGCAGGAGACAACCATGACAAGTTCACAACCTCAAAATCACGACAAACAATCTCGCTATTGGATTCTGCAAACCCTCGGTCTGGCCTTTGGACTGGCCGTATCGCTGGTGGCAATTGTCACGGTCGCCGTACTGGCGATCGAGTCGCCGGCGAATCAGCGCGCGGCCGTGCGTGCCGCGCCACTATCCACCGCCGCGTCGGTCGATGCGGCACCGGGGGCTGCACTAGAGCAGGTTGTCGTTGAAGCGCCAACCTCCACTGCCGAGCCAACCCAGACGCCTACGGAGTTGCCGCCGACGGCAACGCAGTCACCCACACGCACGCCGCTTCCAACAGCCACAGCCACCCGGCTGTCAACGCCGTTGCCGACTGCCACCATGCGGTCAGTCGTTACCCCCCGCACGGCGGCGCCTAAATCTTCAGTCTCGGTTCAGCGTTTGCCGGCGGCGACTGCCACGCCGATCAGGGCTTTGGACTTTAGTTTCTACGTCAAGGCCAGGTGTGCTACGGCCAGCACTCAGACGCTTCAGGTCGTGATCACCGGGCATGGCGGTCACCCACCCTATGACTACTATAACGACACGACCTTGCTGGCCGAGAAAGAAGCCGGCAGCGCCCGGTACACGTTTGATGCGTCGGCCGGCAATCCAGTGCCCATGAAACTGATCGTCGTCGATAGCACGGGACAACGATTTGTCCAGACCATGTTTTATAAAACCGGCTTGAAGTGCGGTCACTAACCCGGCTCAGTGATCCTTAGCGAACAAAACCATCGGACTGCCTGACGTTCATCAGGCAGTCCGATGGTGGTGTGCTTCTTGGTCGGTGGACGAATCAGGCGTTACGCATCATAGTACAGGTAGAATTCGTACGGATGCGGGCGCAGACGAATGGGATCGACTTCGCGCGTGTACTTGTACTCGATCCACGTATCGATCACGTCTTGTGTGAACACGTCGCCGGCCAGCAGGAACTTGTGATCGGCTTGCAGCGCTTGCAGCGCTTCCGGCAGCGAGCCGGGCACTTGCTTGATCTTGCCGTTCTTGTGCTCAAAGATGTCGTAATCGGCCGGTTCGCCCGGATCGATCTTGTTCTGAACGCCGTCGAGGCCCGCCAGCAGCATCGCGCTGAACGCCAGGTACGGATTGCACGTCGGGTCGGGGCAGCGGAACTCAAGCCGCTTGGCTTTGGGGTTCTCCGAATACATCGGGATGCGCACGGCGGCCGATCGGTTGCGGCTGGAATACGCCAGGTTGACTGGTGCTTCGTAGCCGGGCACTAATCGGTGGTACGAGTTCACCGACGGCGACGTGAGCGCCAGCAGGGCGGGCGCGTGCTTCAACAGGCCGCCGATGTAATACTTGGCCAGTTGGCTCAAACCCGCATAACCGGCCTTGTCGGCCATCAGTGTCTGGCCGCCCTTCCACAGCGACTGATGCACGTGCATGCCGGAACCGTTATCGCCAAACAGCGGCTTGGGCATGAAGGTGGCGGTCTTGCCGTACTCGCGCGCCACGTTCTTGATCACGTACTTGTACATCAGCAAATTGTCGGCCATGCTCACGAGGGTGCCAAAGCGCATGTCGATTTCGCATTGACCGGCCGTGGCGACTTCGTGGTGATGCACTTCCACGGGCACGCCCGCCGCCATCAGGCGCAAGATCACATCCGATCGGAAGTCTTGCAGCTGATCGGCCGGGGCGACGGGGAAGTAGCCTTCCTTCCAGCGCGGGCGATGGCCCAGGTTCTGGCCTTCTTTACCGCTGTTCCAGATGCCTTCTTCCGAATCGATGAAGTAGTAGCCGCTGTACTGATTCTGATCGAAGCGCACGCTGTCGAAGATAAAGAACTCGGCTTCCGGCCCCCAGAACGATTGATCGGCGATGCCCGTCGTCTTCAAATACGCCTCGGCCTTGTGCGCGATGTTGCGCGGATCGCGGCTGTACGGCTCGTGCGTGATCGGATCGACCACGTCGCAGATCAGCGACAGCGTGGGAATCTTGCAGACCGGATCGACCACCACGGTCGTCGAGTCCGGCATCAGCAGCATGTCCGACTCGTGAATCTGCTGGAAGCCGCGAATGCTCGATCCGTCGAAGCCCAGGCCTTCTGCAAAAATGTCCTCGGTGAAATCTTCCACGGGGATGCTGAAGTGTTGCCACGTGCCGGGCATATCGACAAACTTGACGTCGACGATCTTGACGCCCTGATCTTTGGCAAACTTCACCGCTTCTTTCGGTGACAGTCCGGTGGCTGTAGTTACGGCTGACATGTTACTTTCTCCTCAGAATGGATTTGCATGGAATTGAGTCGGCCCGCCACGTGCGAAGGCCCAACTTGATTCGATAAGGACAGCCTGCCTGCTGGTGCAGAAGTCTAACCAGTCAAGAATTACGGCCAGCAGGCGGCGTTTACACTTCTAGCTCAAGCCCAACATTTGTGTCGCTAACGTTAAGCCAAACACCACTAACGCCAGACCACACGCAAAATTGACGGCGCGGAACAACGTCGGATTAATCAGGCGCTTGCTGAAACGCACGACTGCCGCCATGATGAACGCCCAGGCCAGCGTGCCGGCCACAAAACCGCCCGCAAACGAAGCCGTCTGCGCGGGCGAAGTGCCCGATATGCCCGCCGCCACCAGCGCCCCGCCGACGGACAACCAGTACCCGATCGCCATCGGGTTCGCGATCGAGATCGCCAT
>JACRBO010000572.1 GCA_016219235.1 Chloroflexota bacterium | reverse complement strand
TAAACCAGCCGAGCCAGCCGCACCGGCTGGTGCGTTTGTGTCCAAGCCCAGCGGCATAAAGTTGGACAACGGCTTTGAATGTCCTGAGCCGCAGCCCAGGCTGGACGTGACCTCGAAGGATATCAACATCTTCGTGTGGACGGAGTATATTCCGCAGGATGCCATCGACTGCTTCCAGGCGGTGTACGGCATCAACGTCAACCGCAAGGAATACTCGTCGAACGAGGAGATGTACGCCAGCTTATCGGCGGGCAGCAGCAGCTACGATCTGGTGCAGCCCACC
Organism: Chloroflexota bacterium; assembly: GCA_016219235.1. Next base: position 5,863 of record JACRBO010000572.1, on the reverse strand, counting down.
GACTACATCGTGAGTTTGATGGTGCGCCAGGGTCTGCTGCAAAAACTCGATCACAGCAAACTGCCGGTGCTGGCGACGCTCGATCCCAATTACCTTGACCTGTCGTTCGACAAGGGCAATGAGTACACGCTGCCCTATCAGGCGGGCACCGACGCGATCGTGTATAACGCCGACACTGTAAAGGACGCGCCCAAATCGTATGCCGACCTGTGGAAGCCGGAATTCATCGCGGCGAAGCGCATGGTCATGCTGGATGATTCGCGCGTGGGCATCGGCGCGACCTTGTTGACGCTGGGCTACGACGTGAACACCACCGACGAGAAGCAGCTGCAAGAAGCGAAGACTAAGTTGGCCGAGTTGGCCAAAGGCATTACGCTCTACGACAGTGACAGCCCCAAGACCGCGCTGATTGCGGGCGATGTCGATCTGGGCATCACGTGGACGGGCGAGGCGTTTTTGGCCGCACAGGAGAACCCGGCGATCACATTTGTGTATCCCACCGAGGGCGTGATCGTCTGGCAGGATAACTATGCCATGCCCAAGGATGCGCCGCACGCCGATGCCGCGTATGCGTGGCTGAACTACACCATGCAGCCCGATCTGTTCTGGCTGATGCTGCGCGACTTCCCGTACACCAATCCCAGCCAGGGCGCGCTGGAGTATGCCAAGTCCAGCACGATGAAGGTACTGGATGTCGACGGCAATGAAACGACCCCGGCCGATTTGTACACGAAGTACATCGAGTCACCGATTACGAATACGCCGCCCGAGGCGCTGAAGGCGGGGCATCGCATTGAGGACGTGGGCGATGCGCTGCCCAAATACGATCAGATCTGGACGGAGATCAAGCAGTAGCAAATCAGCAAATCAGCAAATCAGCGAGGCAGCAACAGACTTCCGAGATCGGGCAAACCGGTCTCGGAAGTCTGATTCTTTGAAAGAGGAGTACACGAGGAAACGAATGAATGAAACTAACCAACCGTATTGTCGAAGCCGACTTCGTCGCCAACACTGTCTGCTAACTGGCCTGTTATTGCTGAGCGTGTTGCTGGCCGCGTGCGTCACCGCAACCCCGACGGCCACCCCGCCCACCGCCGTTCCGCCTACGGTGACGGCTACCGGCCCCGCGCCGATTAAGCCCACCAGCATTCCATCACCTCTCGCCACACCGACCTTTGCCCAATCACTGGTAGCCGCGCCCGCGAACACGTTTGTTTCGCAACCGTCGAGCCACACCACCGAGTCGGGTTTTGTCTGCCCGGAGCCTCAACCGCACGTCGAGGTCAAGTCGGACCAGTTGAATTTGTTTGTGTGGGCGGAGTATGTGCCCGCGGACATCGTGGAGTGCTTCGAAGCGGTGTACGGGATCACCGTCAACCGATCGGAATACTCATCAAACGAGGAGATGTACGCCAAGTTGGCCGCGGGCAGTTCGACGTTCGATGTGGCGCAGACGAGCGATTACATCATCGAAGTGATGATCCGCACCGGCTTGCTGCAAAAACTCGATCGAGCGCAGCTGCCCAATCTGGCCAACATCGATCCGATCTATCGCGCCGTCCCCGGCGATCCCGATGGCGAATACATCGCGCCCTATCAGGTGGGCACGGAATCGATCGTGTATAACGCCGACACCGTGAAGGAACCGCTCACCTCGTGGCAGGATTTGTGGCGGCCCGATCTGGCCGATCGGCTGGTGTTTGTGGACGATGCGCGTTACGTGATCGGTCTGGCTTTGCTCAGCGAGGGGTATGATCCCAATACGACCGATCCCAAAGTGCTGGAAGCGATCAAACCGAAGTTGGCCGAACTGATCAGCCACGTGCGAGTCTTCGACAGTGACAGCCCGAAGAACGCGCTGATTGCGGGCGATGCCGACGCGGGCTTTGTCTTCAATGGTGAGGCGTTTCTGGCGGCGAAGGAGAATCCTGCTTTCACCTACGTGTTTCCCGAAGAAGGCACGTTGTATTATCAGGACGGCTATGGCCTGGTGAAAGATGCGCCGCATCCCGACGCCGCTTACGCGTGGTTCAACTACGCCCTGCAAGCGGATGTGGCCTGGCTGACGCTGCGCGACTTTCCTTACACCAATGCCAATCGCGCGGCGTTGGAGTATGCGAAGACGGCGACGTTCAAGGTGTTGGATGCAGGCGGCAACGAAGTGACCCCGGCCGAACTCTACGCGGCCTACATCGCTTCGCCGATCACCAATCCGCCGCCCGAGGTGATCCAGCACGGCTATGCTATGCGCGACGTCGGCGACGCGCTGCCGTTGTATGATCAACTGTGGACGGAAGTGAAGACGGGGCATTGAGCCTCACCCCCCAACCCCCTCTCCTGCGAACAGCAGCATCGTTCGAGGAGAGGGGGCGGGGGTCGAAGATGCCGCATGCTTCTGGCGGCGTGAGGCATTATCCGTGCGCGTGATACTTGATCGACACGGAGTACAGTGTTAGCAACATCGCAATGAGCGCCGCCAGATAAATCGGAATCACTTCCAGCGAAATCTGCCGCGCCAAAATGCCCGCCAGGCCGGGCAGCAACGCGCCACCTAACCCCGCCGCGCCAATCTGGATACCGATGGTGTTCGCCGCGTGATGTGCGCCCACGCGATCGCGCGTGCCGGACACCATGCCGGGGAAGATCGGCGCGACGGCAAAGCCCACGATCGCCACGCCGAGCAAACTGATCGTTTCACCGAGATTGAGCCACAAGAGAACTGCGCCCAGTAACGCGCCCGCCAAACTCAGGCGCACCAGTGTGTGCACACCCAGGCGCTTCGTGTACAGACCGGCCAGGATGCGGCCCAGCGTAAACGTGCCCCAATAACTGCCCGCCATCAGGCCGGCCACCGACGGCGCAATGTGCCGCGACTCGGTGAGCAGCGTATACGCCCAGTGCCCCAGTCCAATCTCGATGCCGACGTAGATGAAGAATAGCGCCATGCTCAGCCACACCGTCGGTTGGCGCAGCGTCTCGCGCAGGGGCGTTTTGTAGTCGGTCAGTTTGCGTGTTTCATGTGCTAGTGTAGGCGCTTGCTTCCAGCGTGAGGCCGTCAGTACAAAGCACAAGGCCAGCGCCAACTGCGCCGAGCCTACCACGACGTAACCCGCGCGCCACTCGCTAAACAGATTGAGGCCGGTGGTCATGATGATGGGGCCGAGCGTGATGCCCACGCCGAAACTGGCGTGCAGCCACTGCATCAAGCCCTCGCCGTGATTGGCCGCGATGTAGGTGTTCAGCCCCGCATCGATCGCGCCCGCGCCCAACCCGACCACGACGCCCAGGGCTACCATGACCCACCACTCCGGGGCCAGCGTGTACCCGATCAAGCCCGCACCCGTCGCGGCGCAGCTGGCCGCCAGCAAACCGCCCACCCCCAGCCGTGCCATCAGCCGCCCGCTGAAAAAACTCGACGTGAGATAGCCGGCGGTTCCCGTCAGCAAGAGCATTCCCAGCGCATCCAGCGGTAGTTTGAAAGTGGTGCGAATCGACGGCCAGGCCACGCCCAACAGACCATCGGGCAGGCCCAGCGAGATGAAGGCGACGAAGGCCAGCAGAATCAGGCCGATTTTTCTTTCAGTGCGAGGTGTTGTTGTAGCGGTCACGTCCATAATGTGTCGTTCAATCCTTATCCAAAGTCTTGCGATTATAGCGCACTTTGTGGCTCGTCATTCCCGTGTGCTTCCGGCGGGAATCCAGCAAGCCTATTGGCGCATAGTCCCAAAGGCCAAACTGGACGCCCGACACGCCCTGTCCGCGAAGCGGGGGCGCGCCAGGCGAAAGCGTTCGGGCATGACGGTACGTAACATGAGTTACTCAAAAAAACCAGCCCCGATCGGGATAAGGCCGATCGGGGCTGGGGAATAAATCGCTGTGGTGGCTACTTGCCGCCGACTGTCCCTAAGCCCGAAATCGTCTGATTGACTACCGGTTGGCCTTTGTATTCGATGTTGCCCGCCGCCATCACTGCCGCATCCAGTCGATCCGTCGCCCACACGCTGATGTTGCCCGAACCCTTAATCTCCGCGCGGGTGTAGGCCGTGCGCAGTTCACGCGTGTCGATGTTGCCCGCGCCCGTGATCGTGGCGAATTGCTCGCGCGCCTCGCCCGTCAGCCGGACATCCCCGCAACCGTGGATGGTCACCGTCACCCGATCGGCCTTCACATCGTCCGCGACCAGCGTGCCGTTACCCATAATCTCGAAGCCGTCCAGCATCTTCGCCGCAATCGTGAAGCGGATCGGTCGGGTGGGCTGCAAATTCAACGGCTGCTCGCGATCGTCCAGATCGATGATCAAGGTGCCGTTCTCGACGCGCGTGCCGATCAGCGGCAGGAAGTTATCGTCGGCTTCGATGCTGACACCTTCCATATCGCCAAAGACCACACGGATTTCGCCTTCGCCCTGAAGTTGCACCGCATGGAAGCCGCTCACGGCGCGGCCTTCCCGGCCAATGATGCCCGAACCCTGAACTGTCTTCACGTTGCCGCTGGCCGAGGTCACTTGCGTGGTGCAGCCTGTCACCGCTACCACCATCAACAGTCCGACGACGATCATGTGCTTAAACATTGTCTCTGCTCCTTAAGTTTGATGGGTGTGCTGCGGTGTCAAGGCTGCACGGCTCGGTCTGTGAGCCGCTCGTGTCCGGTTAGTCCAGTCGTTCCACGTACAGCAGCGGGAGGCCCAGGCTGTACAGCGTTTGCAGCAGGCCGTGTAGCGCTGCCTGGTCGGTCAGCCGCCCCGTCAGGGTTGTGGTGACGGGCAGTTCATAACTCACGGTGACGGCCATGCCTTCCAGCCAATCGGCTCCGGCGGGATGGATGCCGCCTTCAACCTGAATCCGGTACCGGGCGGCGCGGTCGATTTGATAAGTCGGTTGGTGTTTCATGTTTGCCTCGTTCATTGCTTAACTTCGCGCTCAGGATACTCTTTTTCGGGCTGATCGGCATCAGCCGCGCGGTATGAGGCGAGTCTGATTCGGGTGCTCCTCCAGTCGGCTTCTTGGCAGCAAAGGCGGCTACCACGCCGCTAGACACGCGGGCGTGGGCGCCGCCTCTGCTTGTGAACTGAGCCTACCGGCTGTCCGCCAGCGCCTGTTCCTTCGGGCGTTCGCGGTGCTGCTGAGCCAGCCAGTTGGAGAACTGCTTGACCACTTCCATCTGGCGTGGCGTGCCCACATCGCGCAGTTCGTTCTCAAATTCGGGCATCAGCACACTGGCAAACGTCTCGGCCCAGTCTTCATTGGCGCTGTCCGTGCGATGGCGGATGGGCTGATCGGCGGGCTGGGGAAAATCCGCGCCCAGCTGGTACTGCCCCCGATCGTCCAGGTAGCTGCCCACGCGGCCCGAAAACATGCCAGAGATTTCGCCCATGAACAGGTTCATCAGCGAGCCGCGCGCATCCAACAGGTGGCCCACTTCGTGATAGAGGTAGAACATGCGGTGAGCGTCATCGTAACTGCCCCACACATCATAGAAACTCACTGTCCCCGCGATGGTGTACGCGATCTTGTCGCCCGTGCCGCCATCCCGATAGAACACGCTGCCGTCCAGCAGAGCCTTCAGCGTCGATTCGCCCGGCACGCCAAAGACCACCTTGATGCGATAGGCCAGTCGTTCCAGCGCGCGCCAGATCGTGTGCGCTTCGTTGGCGGCCCAGTGTGCGCTCCGATCGACCAGCACGATCCCGTAGGTGCGCTGAATCTGATGGGCCAGATCGCGCGCAAACGGCTGCGGCTGCGATACGGCCACCGGCACGCACGAGCTGGTCACGACGATCAACACCGTCAGCCCGGCCAGCAGCAGTTGAAAGAATTTTCGGATGGAGAAGCCTGTCGCGTTCATGGTCTGCCTCGTGAGTTTC
>JACRBO010000581.1 GCA_016219235.1 Chloroflexota bacterium | reverse complement strand
GGCCCGGATCGCCTCGAACAATTTGGCGTCGTCTTCAAACACAGTGAGGATGACGATCGGGATTTCGGGGTATTCGGTGTGAATCAGGCGCGTGGCTTCCAGCCCGTCGCAGATCGGCATGTTGATGTCCATGATGATCAGGTCGGGTTTTAGATCGCGCGCCAGCGTCAGCGCTTCCAGCCCGTCGCCGGCCTGCCCGACCGTTTCCAGATCGGGCTGGGCGTTGATCAGGCCGGCCAGCCCTTCGCGGAAGAGATCATGATCGTCGGCTAACACAATGTGGGCGCGAGGCATAGCTGTTCCTTTTGTTATTCCACCAACGGCAACGTCGCGCTGATCGTCGTGCCACGGCCCGGCGTCGATACCACGTCGAGTGAGCCGCCGCAGCGTTCGGCGCGTGTGCGCATGATGCCTAAACCCAGATGCTGGCCACCATCAACGTTGTTCAGGTCGAAGCCGCGACCATCATCCGCAATGACGAAGCGCGCCGAGCCGTTCACGCGGCCGACCTGCACCTGCACCTGCTGCGCCTGCGCGTGACGGCGGATGTTGACCAGCGACTCGCGCACGATGTGCAATGCCTGCGTCTGCACCACCGGCGGCATCATCAAGGCTGTTGAGTCCGCCACGATCAGTTCGGCGCGCAGGCCGGTCGTGTCGCCAAATTCGGCCACACACGCCGACAATTTCGCCGCGAAGTCATCACGGGTGGGCAGCGGTTCGTGCAGCCCGGTCAACGCCATGCGGACTTGATCATAGGCCGTACCGATGGCCGATTTCATGCGCTCCAGTTCAGTCGTGGCGTGCCCGCTATCTTGCGCGCCGATCAGTTCACGCACCCGATCAGACTTCAGGTTGAGAAAGCTCAGCGTCTGCGCCAGATTGTCGTGCAGTTCAGCGGCCAGCCGTTCCCGTTCGGACGAGATCGCCGCCTGTTCGGTTTGACGGCGCCGCTCTTCGGCCAGCCGCGCGTTCGTGATCGCAATGGCCGCCGAGTTCGCCAGCAGCGTCAGCGCGCGCGTTTCATTGGCATCAAATGGCTGATGTTGATCGCGCGTGCGCGCGCGCACCACGCACAATGCGCCGAGCATCGTCTGACCCGCACGCAATGGCGCGACCGCACATTTGCCGGGCGCGTGCGCGCCCAGAAACGCGCACGCCGTGCGGTCGGCCTCGACGACGACCGTCTCGCCGTTGACGACCACTTGCTGCGCCGGATCACGCTCGACGGATTGCCGCAGATCGATCGGTGCGGAGGTTGATCCGCTGTTCGCGACGAGGGCCAACAGCTGCGGATCGCGATCGATCAAACACAGTGAAGCGGCCGTGGCCTGCATCAGTGTGCGCGCGCGATCGGTGACGGACTGCAACAACCGATCGAGATCGATCTGCCCGACAATTTCCTGGCTGAGTTCGAATGCCGCGGTCAGTTCGCGGGTGCGCTGATTGACGCGGGCTTCGAGTTGATCCTGCGCCGCAACAATTTCGCGGCGCATCGTTTCAAAAGCGCGACCCACTTCGCCAAGTTCGTCATCGCACAGCGGCGGCAGCGGTTCAGTCAATTGACCGATCGCCATGCGCCGGGTGGCCGATTCCAGCGCGCTCAAAGGCTGAATGATCTGTCGCCGTGTAATGAAGTACCCGGCGGCGACCAACGCCAGTGCGATCGCAAAGAAGGCGGTCTGAATGATTTGTAATTGCGTAATTTTCGCTTGTGCGCGGGTCTCGTAGTCGCCGACCAGCTGATCGATCTGCGCGAGGATGACAGGTGAGAGAGCCTGCAAGCCGGCTGCGTCAGGCGGTTGCAGATGCGGTCGCAATTGCGATCGGAAATCAGCCCACGTCTGCGCAATGTCGTCCAGCTGGGTGTGGATGGCTTGATCGGGCGCGGGGGGCAACACGATCGATCGATCATCTGCATCGAGCGTGACGCCGCCGTCCCGCAGCGCTGTCAACGTGCGATCGAAGTGATCGATCGCGGCGGCCAGCTCAGGCTGATCGGGCCGCGCCAGCGCCAGCCAGACCATTTGCTGCGTCAGCATGCGCTGGCGTCCGGCCAGGTTGATCACGCGGGCATCATCGGTCTGGGCGTCGATCGCCAGAAAGGTGACGGCCACCGAGGCGGCGACCAGGATCAGGAAGCCGAGAAATAGTGCACCCAGGCGTGACCGAAGCGATCGAAACATGTCGCGCTCCACAGCAGATACCGTCAGTATAGGCCGAGCGCTGCCTGGAGCGTATGACGCGGGTCATATCAGTCTGGAAGCCACTTTGGGGGTAGATCGCAGCAGTCCACGCTGCCGCAAGCAGGTCCTGGCGGAATGATCATGCAGCGCTCAGGTTGCCGGAGCAATCTGCCCGCTTCAGCGGTGATGAGCAAGCCCGAAACGTCGATCAGGTCTTGCGGTTTCAACAGCCAAGAATCGGGCGGCCCGCCGTCGAGACTGCTGATCAGCCAACGGCCATAAGCCCGCTTTCCGTCCAGGGTCGAATACCTCTCAGCGGCCGGCGCCGCTCAACGCAAATTGATTGACCCGGATGGTAGAGAGTGATATATTGACATCAGTCACCTTCAACTGCTGCCAGTGAGGACTGTATGTCGGAAGCCTCACGCGATCCTAAAGCAACGCCTCAAGCAACGGCCGTTTCTTCAGTAAGCGGCGGCATAAACTTCGCCGCCAATCAGATCACGATCGGCGGCGACGCCGTCGGGCGCGATAAGATCACGGTCGGCTGTTCGGTCGAACAAGTCACCGATCTCCTGCGGGAAATTAGCGCCACTTTTCAGCCCAGACCCTTCGATGGCCGCTGTCCCTATGTGGGCCTGGATACCTTTACCGAAGACGATGCCGATCGGTTCTTTGGCCGCGAGGCCGCGGCGGCTGAGCTGGTGGCGCGCATCCAGGCATCGCGCGCGGTGGTCATAGCCGGCCCATCGGGCAGCGGCAAATCATCGCTGGTGCGGGCCGGCCTCATTCCCGCCCTGAGAAAGGGCGCGGCCCCTGGCAGCGATCGCTGGTTGTACACCACCCTGACGCCCGGCCGCAAGCCGCTGGAGTCGCTGGCGCTGGCGATGTCGCGCCTGGCAAAATCACCGGACGCGGGTGAGCACCTCCGGCGGTATGCGGCCAGGGCCGACGCGCTGCATCAAGTCATCGAATCGATCTTGACCGACGCTCCGGATCAATGCGCCGTCGTCTTTGTCGATCAGTTTGAGGAGATCTTTACACAGACGGCGGCCGAAGATGAGCGCGTGACATTCCTCAATCTGTTGACGCAGGCCGCTAGCGTCGACGGCGGCCGCGTGATCGTGCTGCTGGCCGTGCGCTCCGACTTCATCCCCAACTTCGCGGCATATCCAGCGTTGAATGCGGTGCTTGGCCGGCAATTCCAGCAGATCGGCGCATTGCGGCCTGCCGACCTGGTGAGCGCCATAGCACGGCCGGCCATGCAGGTTGGCTTACGGATCGATCCAAATTTGATCGCGCAGATCGTCAACGACATGCAATCGGCGCCGGGCAGGCTGCCGTTGATGCAGTTCGTGTTGAAGGATCTATTTGACGCGCAGCGGGCGCAGGGCGGCGTTATGGCGCTGCGGTTGGATGATTATCGGGCGCGCGATGGCGTCCACGGCGCGTTGAAGCGACACGCCGATCGGGTGCTTGATAAATTGAAGGACGAAGAAGCGCTATTGCGGTTGATATTCAGGGGTGTCGTCGAAATCAAATACGGCTTGCAGGTGACGCGGCGCACGGCGCGCCTGGAAGAGTTCATCCCGGCCGGTCGAACAGTGGCCGATGTCAAACCGGTGATCGATAGCCTGGCCGCGGCCGATACACGCCTGCTGACCATCGACCGGCCGGCCGCCGGGCAGATCACGGTGACATTGGCCCATGAGAAGCTGATCGAGGCCTGGCCGTGGCTGCAGCAGATCGTGAACGAGAACCGGGACTTGATTGCGCTGCAGAATCAGCTGGCCGAAGATGCGCAGACCTGGGGCGACCACCGCCAGGACACCAGCTATCTGTATGCCGGCGCGCGGCTGGCCCATGTCCGCGAGCAACTGACCGCCAGACAGATCACGCTGAGCAGTCCGGCCCGACGGTTTATTGACACCAGTCTGCGCCACGTCCGTCAACGCCAGGCGCGACAAGCCGGCGCAGCGCTGGCCGTCATCGTGGCCATCATTGGCAGTCTGATCGCCGTGGCCGTTCTCCAGGCGCAGTATGCCGGCACCCTGGCCGCGTCTGAAGCAGAGGCCGTCCGGCAGCGCGATCTGGCCCGGCAGAAAGCGCGCACCGCCTTTTTGGTGACGCAAGCCCTGGTGCAGCTGCCCGACCGGCTGGACCAGGCCCTGTTGTTGAGCGTTGAAGCCACGCGCGCCGAAGTGACGCCCGAGACCCGGCTTAGCCTGCTGACGGCCCTGCAATACAATCTGCCTTTGATCAGGTATCTCTCGGGCCACAGCGCGACCGTATCCAGCGTGACCTTTGGCCCCGGCGACAGCGGCCTGATCGTCGGTGAAACGGACGGCACGCTCGGGGTGTGGGATATTTCGAATCCGCTATCGCCCACCCTCAAGCAGCACATCACCGCTGGCCGTCAAAGCATCACCCGGCTGGCGTACAACCAGCGTGCCCGATTGCTGGCGGCGGGTCACGCCAATGGCTCGATCTCCCTGTGGATTCTCGATGACCTGTCTACACTGCCGCGGGCTGGCGGAGTCTTCGACGGCGTCCAACTGACCGTCGAGGGCTACGGGCCGGAATTGGCGGATGTCGTCTTCCGACCGGACGGGCAAATCATCGCCTCGGCCGGTAATGGTGAGGCCATCCTTCTTTGGGATGTGGGCGATCCGCAGGCCCCCGTCCAGATCGGTGAAATTCCTGGCGATCGGCGATCGCGTGTCGCGTTCAACCGCGACGGCCGGTTGGTCGCCGTCGGGGGTGACGGTCCGATCGGCCTGTGGGACGTAACGAATCCCCGATCGCCATTGCGTGTGGGTGAACTCCCCGATCAGGCGATGCGCATCAATCAGGTCGCCTTCAGCCCGATCGCGGACATCGTAGCGACCGCGAATGACGATGATACGGTGAGCCTGTGGGGAATGTCCAATCCACGCACACCGACCCGCCTGAGTCGAGTGGATACCGATCACATCGACGGTGTAGTGAGCGTGGTGTTCAGTCCGGACGGACAGACCCTGGCCTCAGTCGGTTCGAAGGGCCACATTCGGGTGTGGAACGTAGCTGATCCCGACTCGCCAGAACCGCTGGGGGCACTCCTCACCGGACATCTGGGCAGCGTGTGTTGCGTGGCGTTCAGTCCGAACGGCGGCTTGCTGGCGTCTGCCGGGGACGATGGGCAGGCCATTCTCTGGCGGCCCGATAATTCGCAATCACCCCTTCAGCGCGATATACCCGACAGTCGTTTCTCCGGTCGTGACTTCTGGAGTGTGGCGTTTGCCCCACTCTCAGCCAGGCTGGCCCTCGGAACCGGCGATGGTCAGGTGCTGCTGAAAGATTTGACCGACCGACAATCGCCGTCGAACCTGGGGATCACGCCGCCCGGTCCACGCTCCAGAGTCACCAGCGTCGCCCTGGACAGAGCCGGCCGGCTGGCCGCCGCTGGCGGCTGCGGCGTTACCGATGAGGTTGGCGCCTGCGTCGGCGGTGAAATTGTGCTGTGGGATGTTTCCCGGCCTGCAGGCCCGATTCAACTGGGGCGACTGGAGGGCCTGTCGGGATTTCCCCTGGGCATGGCGTTCAGTCCGGACGGAAGCCAACTCTGGGTAACCAGTCAGGATACCGTCACGCTCTGGGATGTTACGGCGGGCCGCGCCCCGGACAAACTGCGGGTCTGGACTCCAGATGAACCTGAGCGCCAGGTTCAGGTGGGCGTAACGCTGAGTCCCGATGGGCAGACGCTGGCCCTGGGACACGCCGACGGCACGATCGGGTTGTGGGAGGTTTCAGACCCTCAAACACCGACCCTGCTAAGTACCCTGTTTTTTGCCCATCAAGATCAGGTCAACAGCCTGGCCTTCAGCCCGGATGGCCGGACCCTGGCGACTGGCAGTCAGGAAGACCTGGCGATCATCGTCTGGGATGTGTCTAATTTGCGCGCGCCCGTCAAGCTTGGCCCAGCCATCTCGACCGCGCCGTGGGCCGTGCCTGGCGTAGCGTTCAGCGTCGACGGCGATCGGCTGTTGGCGGGGACTGTCGACGGGACAGTGACAACCTGGCAGATGACGGTGGAGGCCTGGCAGACTGCCGCCTGTCAGCGGGTGGGCCGCAATTTCAGCCAGACTGGATGGCGGCTATACTCCCCCGATCTGCCCTACCAGGCGACCTGCGGACAGTGGCCGGCGGGGAAGTAGCCCGCTGGTCGTTGACCTCAGACAACGGCCGCGCCGACTGATGCAAGTGATACGAAACTGCTAGAACGTGGCGATAATTTGGAGTGACTCTCCAACTGTCATAATTCAGGATAGGACGACGACAAAACACTCACTCCAGCGGAAAGTCAGCGTCTGCATCTACTTGTTTCCTTACTTAAACAACTCCCGCATGATGATGGTACGCTGCACCTGCGACGTGCCTTCGTAAATCTGGAAGACCTTCACGTCGCGCATCAACTTCTCCACAGGATATTCCTTCATGAAGCCGTAGCCGCCGAAGACCTGCACCGCATCGACGGTGGTCTTCATCGCGGTGTCAGCCGCAAACGCTTTGGCATACGCGGCCAGTTTCGTGTTCGATTGGCCTTCATCCACCAGCCACGCCGCTTTCCACGACAGCAAGCGCGAGGCTTCCACGTTCATCGCCATGTCCGCGATCATGAAGCCGATGCCCTGATGCTGCCAGATCGGCACGCCGAAGGTGGTGCGCTCCTTCGCATACTTCACGCACTCATCCACGGCGCGCTGCGCCAACCCGACGGCGCTGGCCGCCACCGTCGGCCGTGATCGATCGAAGACCTGCATCGCGATCTTGAAGCCATCGCCTTCTTTGCCCAGCCGTTGACAGTCGGGGATGACCACTTCATCCAGCGTAATTTCCGCCGTATCCGAGGCGCGCTGTCCCAGCTTGTCAAACTTCTTGCTGACGCTGAAGCCGGGTCGATCACGCTCTACGATAAAGGCGCTCATGCCGCGATGTTTGGCGGCTTTATCGGTATACGCAAACACCACAAAGAAGTTAGAGTACGAGGCGTTGCTGATGAAGGTCTTGCTGCCTTTGATGACGTACTCGTCGCCCTTCTTCGTGGCCGTGCTCAACATGCCCGCCACATCGGAACCGGCCGCGGGTTCAGTCACCGCATACGAACCGAGTTGGCCCTCGCACATGCGGCTCAGCCAGGTCTGCTTCTGCTCTTCGGACCCGGCCACAATGATGGGGATGGCGGCCAGATTGTTGATCATGATTGTGGTGCTGATACCCGTGCACCCCCACGCCAGTTCCTCGCACACGATCGCCTCTTCCACCAACGACGCGCCGCCGCCGCCATACTCCAGCGGAATGTTGGTGTTGATCAGGCCCGCCTGCCGCGCCTTCGCGATCACGGGG
>JACRBO010000580.1 GCA_016219235.1 Chloroflexota bacterium | reverse complement strand
CTGTCAGGTTTGCAGCGCACTCCCAACCAGGCTTTCGCCAATTTCTTCAATGCCTACGCCAAGGCGTTCAACAAAGTGTATCAACGTACGGGCGCACTGTTTCAACGGCCATTCGGTCGGATACTGGTGGCCAGCGATGCACACTTTAGTCGATTGGTCACGTACATCCATCAGAATCCCCAAAAGCATGGCTTCGTGACGGATTTTCGCAACTGGCCTTATTCATCCTATCACGCGCACCTGTCCGCTCAGGCCACCCGCCTACAACGCGGGGCCGTGCTGGCCTGGTTTGATGGGTGCGAGAATTTCATCATGGCGCACCAAAGTGCTGTCGATGAACATCCAATCCGGGCATTGGTTAGCGAGGATTTTGAATAGACTGGCCTTAGGTGAAGAGAAGACCTGACAGGTTTCCGAAAAACCTGTCAGGTCTTTCTTATCCTCGGCGTTGCCGTTTCGCCTAACGATCGGTGCTCGTGTGAGAAGCAGGCGGCGACCATTTTCGGCGTTGATTGCCCAATACCAGCAGCCCAAGTCCGATGATGGACTGTCGCCGTGCTGTCGCGCCGGTGCGGGTGTGGGCCGGCCCCTCGTCACTGATGTCTGGCATCCGCCAGTGCGGCCGTCACCCCCAGCCCGATATACACACTCCCGACTACCCACCGATCAATCCGCACAAACACGCGCGAGCGTTTGAACCATTGACCGGCGGTGCTGGCGGCCAGCGCATACAGACCGTCCGTGACGATCGCCATGAGCACGAACAGACAGCCCAGGGTCAGCAGTTGCAGCGTGACCGTGCCCTGGGACGAATCGACAAACTGCGGCAAGAAGGCGAAGAAGAACAAGGCCGTCTTGGGATTGAGGATCGCCACCAGCACGCCCTGACGGAAGATGCGCCGCAGCTGCTGAGGTTGGGTGGACGCCGGCTGATCGGTCGCCTCGCGAGTGAAGAGCCGGCGCAATCCCAGATAGATCAGATAGGCCGCCCCCAGATACTTCACGATGGAAAACGCCAGCGCCGACGACATCAGAATGGCCGATAAGCCTAATGTCGCAGCCAGGACATGCACAAAGTTGCCAACCTCGATGCTGAGCACCGAGACGAAGCCCGCCGTGCGGCCCTGATCCAGACTGCGCGCCACGATGTACAGCACCGCTGGGCCGGGCGTCAGCAGCAGGATCAGAGCCGCTGCCAGAAATACAGGCAAATGGGGTAAATCAAACATAGCGCTCCTCCCGAGTGATCTGAAATTTCACTTCAACGCCGCCAGTATAGGCGCATCGGGCGGGGAGGTCAATTTTTACGTGCTGTCAGTCGTTGCCTATTCGTGGATTCGAGGCTATTCGTTGACGCCGTTGTGCTATACTCAGTTCTGAACGCATCACATCTTACGCATTACTCATTACACCGACTATGCGCCTACTCTTTCTCACCCCTCAATTCCCTTATCCGCCGCACAAAGGTACCACGCTGCGCAACTACAACCTTATCGCAGGTCTGGCGGCGCGTCACGAGATCGATCTGCTTAGCGTGCACGATTCGCCGCAGACGCCGCGCGGCACGCCGCTCGATCGCCTGTGCCGCCGCATCGCCGTCGTGACTGTGCCCGCGCGATCGAATCTGCGCCGGGCCATCGATACGCTGATCTCGCCGTGGCCGGACATGGGCCTCAGGCTGTGGGCGCCGCAATTTCTGGCCCAACTTCAAGCCTGGTTGAGCGACGGCAATTATGACGCGATTGAGATCGAAGGCATTGAGCTGGCGCGGTATGGCCTGGCCCTCACCCCGGCCCTCTCCCGGCGAGGGAGTCAGCTGATCTTCGACGATCACAACGCCGAGTATCTGCTGCAGGCGCGCATCGCGCAGACCGAACGCGCCGCGCGCGGCTGGACACCCGGTGCGATCTACTCCACGCTTCAAGCTCGTAAACTGCGCCGCTTCGAGCGCCGCATCACGCGACAGGCCGATCGGGTGGTGGCGGTCTCTGACGCTGACGCCGCCGCCTTGCGCGAACTCGATCCGGCTTTGCGCGTTCACGTTGTCCCCAACGGCATCGACACGGCCTTGTACGATCGATCGCAAGTCGCGCCGATCGATCTGCCGCCGCATTCGCTCGTCTTTACGGGCACGATGGATTTTCGCCCCAACGTCGATGCGGTGCTGTGGTTTGCGCGTGAGGTGCTGCCGCTGATCAAGCGCGAGGTGCCCGATGCCCAGTTCGTGATCGTGGGGCAGCGACCGCACGCTCGATTGGCCGAACTGCGTTCCGACGACTCGATTGTGATCACAGGCGGCGTTGAGGACACGCGCCCTTACATCACCGGCGCAAGTGTGTACGTAGTTCCGCTGCGGATGGGCGGCGGCACACGCTTCAAGTTGTTGGAAGCACTGGCCTTGCACGCGCCATGTGTCAGCACGACGCTGGGCGCGGAGGGTTTTGAAGTTGTTTCCGGCCGGGAATTATTACTGGCGGATGACGCCGCCGCGTTTGCGCGAGCGACGGTGGAATTGATTCGCGGGCCGGAGCAGGGGCGGGCGCTGGGCGTCGTGGGTCGATCGTTTGCGGAGAAGTACGACTGGCGTTACATCGTGCCAAAACTAGAGCAATTCATAATGCATAGTTCATAATGCGTAATGCTCAGTGCACAATGCTCAATGCACAATTGCACTGTCGGAACTTCACCATCGGTTGGCAATTATGAATTGTGCACTATGAATTGTGCATTGTGAATTGTGCATTACCCCATGTACGCCGCGACCATCTGACGAATGGCCGGCGCGATGAGATCGGGAAACAGGCCCACGATCAGAGTCAGCACCAGCGCCCCGATCAGCAACATGATCGTGAGCGGCGAGATTCGATCGGGTTGAGCGCTGTCCGAGTGAGGATGCTGTAAGACGTACTGCAGTCCGCGCAAAGTGCCCGTGGCCACGCCGATGGTGCTGATCAGCAAGGCCGCCGATATCGCCAGATCGTTATAGGCTAATTGCTGCAAGGCCGCCCACCGTCCGGCGAAACCGGCAAAGGGCGGCAGACCGGCCAGTGAGAAGCCGCCGATGATGATCACCATCGCCGCCCACGGCGACCGCCACGCCAGGCTGGTCAGCGATTCAAAACTGTCGTCGAGCCGCCGGGCCTGTTGACGCGCGACGGCCAGCCCCATCGACATGAGCCCCAGGCCAAACGTGCGTACGAACACGACGACGAGTGCGGCGCTGAGGCCGGCCGCCGTGCCCGTGCCAAAGGCCACCAACGCCACGCCGATGTCCGAGAGCACCGCGTAACCCATCAAACGGCCAAAGTCGCGTTGCGCCAGCGCCAGCACACCGCCGGCGATGGCGGTTAAAATCCCCGCAATTTGCAGCACACCCGGCAAGGCCGGATTATCATACAGCACTTTGATCTCGTGGAACATATCCAGCATTAAGAACCAGACGGCCACGTTGATGATGCCCAGCACGAACGCGCTGGATAGCGGCGGCGCTTCACTGGCAATGCCGGGCAGCCACGCGTGAAAGGGCACCACGCCCAGCCAGATGGCAAAGCCGATCATGATCAGCACACTGGCCGTTTGCGCCAGATTCACGGCGTCCGGGCTTTGCGTAAACTGATCCAGCACCCACGACGCCGTCAAGAACGCGGGCAAGGCAATGACCATCAGGGCCATAAAGCGCACGGTGCCGCGTGCTACGCCCGGCTGCCCGCCCTGCAGCGGGAAAATCGCCAGCATGCAGGCGACCGTGAGGAAGATGACCGAGTAGTGGAAGGGGTCAAATGGGCGGCCGACGACGACGGCTACTTCGACCGGGCGACCGCCCAGGGTTATGACGACGGCGGTCAGTGACAATAACGCGACCGGATAATACGTCCAGTTGGGGGAGGTGCGCCACACACCCATGAACGTGGCGGCGGCGCAGATGAACAGATAGGCGATTGCGAACCGATCGCCGGTCGTCACCAGCAGCTCGCGCCCCAACAGCGTGAAGGGATTGCTCAAATCATTGGTCAGGGCCAGCACTGCGCCGGCCAGCGGCAGCCCGGCGGCGAGCAGGGCGCTTAACGTTGCCGAGCGGCGCAGCCCAGAGGTCAACACCGCCGCCAGCAACGGCAGCGCGATCAACGGCAGTACGCTGTTGATCATGGTTGGGCCTCGCGCGGCGGATGCGTTGCCCAGGCGGTGGTCAAATACGAAATCGCCAGCCCGATGATCAAGTTGGTCATCCCCAGCAATCCGATGATCGTGAGAGTCGGTTCGACCGAGGTATAGAACATCTCGAAACCGGCCAGCAGACTCAGCAAGCCTACGCCCACTTTTAGTGGGTTTTCATTCAGCAGGATATTCAACAACCCCAACAGTATCAGGCCAAACGTCCCGATCGTGATGTCACGCGAGACGAGCGCATCGCCCGTGACCGGCAGGGGATTGCGCAGCGCCAGACTGACGGCCAGCACAGCGGTCAACAGTGCGGCCATTAACCGCAGCGGCAAACCGGGGCTAATCAGCCAGCCGAACAGTGACCGGCGTGCCGCCGGTTTGGGCGCGGGTTGATCGGGTGCCAGGGGATCGCTCGGCGCTTGATCGGTCTCGGCCTCATCTTGATCGATCTGCCCCCAGCGGACGCGGCGTGCGGTGATAAACAGCACCGGGCAGATCATCACGCCGACCAGCGCCTTGACCGCGGCCAGTTCCAGTGGTACGACGCGGGTCAGCATCAGGCCCACCAGCAAATACTGCACACCCAACGCCAGAATCAGCAGCCGCCAGTTGACCAGCACGACCAACAGCGCCGCAGCCACAATCAGCCCGATAAGCACGGCCAGGCCCGGAATGGAAGACAGTGTCTTTAGAACGTCCATACTTTCACTTTAACGCGCCGCTGGTCAAGACCACGCCGACGATGACGATGACAATGACCCAGATCAGGCCACCTTCGCCTTCGATTACGCTTGCTAGTCCGCGCAAGAGGGTTGTCGAGCGGTGCACCACATACCCAACGGCGACATTCAGCCAATCCAGCCGGATGAGTCGCAGCCAGAGAGGTGCTTCGCTATCGATGGCGTCACGCTCGGTCGAGGTCGGCGGCGTCGCCATACGCAGATCGCGCCACGCCAGCGCCGTGCCTACGCCGACTGGCAGTAACCAGGCCAGCAGGGTTAGAGGCTCCAGATTGCTCAGCAGATTATTCAGTGGAGGTGTGCCCGGTATCAACGCTGAGTTGAACGCTAACAGGACCAGGGGCGCAGCTGCACTGATGATAGCCAGGCCGCACGCGACCTGCCTCACCAACCCGATCGGTCGATCGTCGCCCGCCGGGGGCGGGGTGAACGCCATGCGAATGACGGCAGCGATTAGTAGCGCCTCGCTCAGGATGCCACCAGCCAGCAACCCCCAGCTGCCAGAGTGGATCAGGTTGGTGATCATGGCGGACCGCGCTGGAAAACCCAGTGTACCCGGTAACCCCATGATGGCTAAACTGGCGACCAGCCCGCCGGCCGACCACCACGGCGCACGACGGCTGAAGCTGCGCGCAATGAACAAACTGATCATGACGAATAGCCAGTTCAGGGCGACGGCGGTCAGCGTGCCACCTGTAGCCAATACGCCCAAATCCAGCATTGCCAACCCGCTCAGGCCCAGGGCGACATAGGGCAATCCCGCTCGCGATCGGCTGCTTTGCCAGGCCAGCACCGCGCCTACTACGGCACTGACCAGGGCAAACAGGGGCACAATCGACACTTCGGGCAGATTGCGCGTGATCGCCAGCCGCGCCCACAGAGCCAGACCGGCCATCGTCGGAACGGTATACAACAGCGCAGATCGATTGGCTTCCCGGCTGGGATCGACGGGCAGCCACTGATGCAGCGGATACAACCCCAGCCGCAGGGCGCCGGCAGCCGCCAGCCACAGGCGCGGCTCGTCTGCCAGATTGACCAGGTGCCAATACAGACTATCGTGCCCGTTTTCGATCAACAGCGTGGCAATCCACACGCACATCGTCGAAGTGGTGTTGAGGATGATGGCCACTGCCGCCCGCCGGCCGACCTGCGGCCCGCTGCGCACCAGCAAGGCCACGACAAACATCAGGTCCAGCGCGCCCCAGGCCATGGTCAGGGTGAGCAGATTGCTAGCGTAGACGCCGGCTACGGCGGCGGCAATCAACAACAGCGACAGCGCACGCGGGGCCGGGCGGCTCTCGCCGGGAAAGGCCAGCCAGGCCAGGGCGGTTGCCAGACCCGCGATCAACAAGCCGACGCCCATGATCCACGCCGTTTGATCGACGCGAAAACTAATCGGGGCGGTGAAGACCGACACAGGCTGCCAGCCCGACACGATTTGCGTTACGGGCGCGTCGCCGCGAACTAGCAAACCGGTCAGCAAGGCCAAGGCCGCGGCTACGACCATCACCAGATTGGGACGTCGCAATCGCGCCAGATCGCTGGCGCCAACGGCCAGCGCGCCAAGGATGAGCAGGACCAGGGGGATAATCGGTGGGAGCGTCATTAGGCTCGATGATTCAATCTTAGACTACCAAGCGGCGGTATTGTAACCTGCCACTACAATTCGTGCAAGAACCGCGCCAAATTAGGGTCAATTTTGCCCGACTGCACTTTCCAACAGGCTTGATGCTATAATATCCCCACTGAATTTTCGCCACAGCAATGCGGAGCACTTATGCAGATCGAATTTGTAGGCCAGCTCAATTGGTCGATTCAACTGCCGGTTCGTCCCGAGGGCTTGATTCTTTTAGGGTTGTACTTACTCCTTGTCTTACTGGTGATCATCAGCCAGCGCCAGTCGTTCCTGTCCCTCAGTCGACGGCAATGGTTTATCTTCGGTGGTCTGGCGCTCCTCACAATCGTGCTGAGCAATGTGATGTTATGGCGTTTCACGGCGCCGGGTTTTCAGCCGGTTCCCAACCGGCCGCAAGAAGTCTCGGTACCGTTGACGCCGCTGTTGAGCGGCCTGCCGCTGCTGCTGGCGGCCACCTGGCTGGGTATTGGCCCGACCGTCTTGTTGAGCGGCTTGAGCGGTTTCATTCAGGCCGGTCTCCAAAGCGGTGAGATAACGCAGCGCTTCGAAGTGATTGCGTTTGGCTTGTTGGTCGCGGTCTTCATCCGGCAGAATTATCGCGGGTTGATCGGGCGCTGGCTGCGCCAGCCGCTGCTCGCTGCGCCGGTGGCCGCGTTTTTATCGTGGCCCGTCATGCTGCCCTCGTTCTTTGTGTACACCCCCGGCACCACGCTGGCCGCGCTGAATTATGCCTGGCCGCTATTCATGGCCGGCCTGGTGCCCACGCTGACCGAAGGCTTGTTCGGCGGCGTCATCGCGCAGGCGATTCAATTGGCCCGTCCGCAGTGGGTCTTGCCGCGCGGCGGGCCTACAGCGCCGCCCTGGGCCCGCACGGTGACGGGTCGTCTCATGTGGGCGTTCATCAGCTTTACGGGCATGTTAATTATTGTGCTGGTGTATGCGGTCAGCGCGATTGCCCTGTCAGAAGCCAAGCGCTCCTCGATTGCACAGATGTCACGGGATGCGCTGAAAGCGGCGCGCGAAGTTCCCTCATTCTTTCATACCGGCCAGGGTTTTATCGGCGAGTTCGCGGCCGATGAACAACTGCGCTCCCCCGATCGCGCTACGCGGCAAGCCGGGTTGTTGGGGGCGCTGCGCACCGGTCCGTTTTTCGATCAATTGTTGACGTATGACAATCGCGGCCAGTTGTACGATCAATACCCGCTCGAAGACGTGGCGCCAGCGACCGAAGAAGAACGTGTGTTGATTGACCGGACGCTGCAAACGCGCGCACCACAGATGAGTGTGGTTTACGCGCTGAACGGGCAAAGCCTGATTTCATTTGTGGCGCCGCTGGGCGATCCAGTCGGTGAGCAACAGGGGGTGCTGCTGGGCCGCACCCGCTTGCAGGTCAACCCCTTCATTGAACGCTTGCGTGAAAGCTTGCAGAACACGCTGGGCGAGGGCATTGGCTATCTGGTTGATGAAAACAGCCAGATTGTCGTGCATCGCGACACCGATCTTATCCTGTCCAGCTGGAGTCTGGATCTGAAATTAAAGCCAACGCTGATCACACCGGAAGGCGGCACGGCGTACGAAGATCGTTTTGCTGACGGGACGCCGCGCCTGTTGTTCGTGCAGCCGGCGGCGGGCACCAACTGGCTGGTTGTGATTGAACTCCCGATCACGAGCGTGTTAAGCCTGGCCTTACAAATCTCCACGCCGTTGCTGATCCTCCTGGTGTTTATTGGTTTGCTCGCGGGCGTGGGCGTGGTGATATTAACGGGTGCGATTACGCGGCCGATCAAAGATCTGTCCAAAGCGGCTGCGCACATCTCGCAGGGCCATCTCGATCAGCCCATCGCCAGCAGTGGTGAAGATGAAGTCGGTCAACTGGGCCAGGCTTTTGAACAAATGCGGTTGGCCTTGAAAGATCGCGTGGATGATTTGTCGTTGCTGCTGCGTGTCAGCCAGACGGTATCGGCTTCACTCGATCTGGAGCGCGGCGTGCCGCCGCTGCTGGCCGGTGCGATGCAGGCCACGCCCGCGCGCGTGGCGCGCCTGGTAGTGCTCACCGATGACGCCTTGCCGGAAATGGTGCTGGCCAGCGGTGAGGGACCGCAGTCGTTGACGCCGCTCGATCGGGCGTTGGCGGGTTTGGGCGTGCCCAGCGAAGCGCCGATCTTGATCGATAACGTCAACCGCGCCCGCTCGCGCGCGATGCTCGATCCCAATCTGGTGGGGCCGGGTGTGCGGGCGATTGCCGTGTTGCCGATTCGCCGCCAGGCTAAACCCATCGGCATCATGTGGTTGGGTTATGCCGATGTCCACACCTTTAGCGAGGCGGAAGTCAATGTCCTGGGCACACTGGCGGGGCAGGCCGCTGTCCTGATCGAGAACGCGCGGCTGTTCCAATTAGCCGAGGGCGGCCGTCGCCGCTTGCAGGCAGTGTTGACGAGCACCAGCGACGCCGTCATCGTCACCGACAAAGATAATCATGTCCTGCTGTGCAATCCGGCGACGGAGGTTGCTTTCCATCTGAAAGCCGGCGCTTCGATCGGCCAACTGGTGACCGATGTCTGGCCCGACCTTTCGATGCAGCGCTTGTTTGCGGCGGGCGACGAGCCGAAGACGCGCACCGCCGAAATTGCGCTGCCCGATGGCCGCACGTTATACGGCAGCGCGTCGGCCATCAACAGTAGTGACAATCAAGTCATTGGCCGTGTGGCGGTACTGCGCGACATCACGCATCTGAAAGAACTGGATGCGATGAAGAGCGAGTTTGTGGCGACAGTCAGCCACGACCTGCGCGCACCGTTGACTTACATGCGCGGCTATGCGACGATGCTGCCGATGGTCGGCTCGTTGACGCCCAAGCAGCAAGACTATACCGAGAAGGTGATGGCCGGTATCGAACAGATGACGGAATTGATCGACGATCTGCTCGATCTGGGCCGCATCGAGGCGGGCGTGGGCATCGTGCGCGAAACGTGCGCATTGGCCGACATCGTCCGCACCGTGACGGACGCGGTGGCAGGTCAGGCTTTGTCACGCGGCCTGGCGCTGACGCTAGGCCGCTTGTCCGAGCGCGTGATTTATGGTGATCAAGGTTTGCTGCGCCATGCCATCACGAACCTGGTGGACAATGCCCTGAAGTATACGCCGACGGGCGGCACGATCACCGTCTCGGTTGAAGAGCGCGATGAAGCGATGATGGTGGCCGTGAAAGACACCGGTATCGGTATTGCGCCAGCCGATCAAGTGCGGCTGTTCGAGCGTTTTTACCGCGTCAAGCGGCGCGAGACAATCGACATTAAGGGCACCGGTCTGGGCCTGGCGATCGTCAAATCGATCGCGGAGTGGCACAAGGGCCGTGTCTGGGTGGAAAGCCAACTTGGCGAAGGCTCCACCTTCTGTATCCTGATACCCTCTGATCGTGGCGTGGTCAAAGCCTAGCCGGGTCGCTCGAGGTGTGCCCGGAGAGAGTGATGCCGTTGGCGAGTTCATGTCACGACCCCTTATGAAATTGTTCCCTCGCCCCGCCCGCTGGGCCTTCTTGGCTTGAAATTCAGGGTGGCCTGCTCGGTGTGAGCCTGTTGTAACGCCGCGCCGACCTGCCAGCGGATTTCCACTGTGCAGGATTGGCCGATCGGAGTTGGAACCAGCAATTCTCATTTTGGCAAATGTGCTCCCGACGGATTGCCAAATCCGTCGCCTTAGCCGCTGGATTTGGCAATCCAGCGCGAGCGTCAAGTTCAAATTGAGAATTGCTGGTTTGGGACACCGATCGGTTGTTTGAGCGTGAATGTTGTCACTTGACTAACCTCTTCGATCAAGTACAATGTGCCCATCTTTAACGGCTCGAAGTTGTCTGGAACCGCTTATTGCGGCATCACCTGGATTTCCCGTACCACGATATGTGCGCTTCCGAGGCTTGATTTGCCGGCTTCGGAAGTTTGATTGTGTACCTGCCATGCAGTGTTGATCGGTTCTGGAGTGATCCGCGCCTGCGGATCACTTGGACACTTATTTCATCTCAAGGAGGCAGCGTGGATACTGGTATTCTTGGTTTAGGGCGACACGGACTCAACACGTTCGAGCAGATAGCGATCGTGGGCGTCGTCATCACGGCGTTTATCAGTCTGGCTTACGCCTGGTGGTTGCGCGGCAAGGTGCTCAAGAATGACAAGGGCACGGCTAAGATGCAGGAAGTGTGGAACGCGATCCGCATCGGCGCCGAGAGTTACCTGGGTCAGCAGCTGCGCACCATTTTGCCGCTGATCGGCGTCCTGACGGTGTTGATGTTCCTCAGCGTGTATGTCGTGCCACCCAGTAAGGAAGCCGAGGCGGAGTTTGGCGCGGCCAGCGCGCAGATCATCGTCGCCATCGGCCGCACCATCGCCTTCATCATGGGCGCGTCGTTCTCGCTGGCGGTCGGCCAGTTGGGCATGCGCATGGCGATTCAGGCCAATGTGCGGGCGGCCTCGGCGGCGCGGCGCGGCTTCAATGAAGCCCTGTCGATCGCTTATTATGCGGGTACG
>JACRBO010000571.1 GCA_016219235.1 Chloroflexota bacterium | reverse complement strand
TCCGGCATCGGCACGGCGACGGTGAACAACCCGCCCAGCATCCCGGCGGCCGTCAATGCGCCGCCCAACACCATGCCGCTTTGTTTCTGATTCTTGATCAGCGACATCAGGAAGAGGCCGAAGCCCGTCGCCGCGATGATCATTGCCAGAGCCACCAGCAGCGCGAGCAGCGGCTGTCCCCAATTGATGTTGAAGGCCAGCGCCGACGCGATCATCAGCACAACGGCTTGCACAATGCCCAGCACGAAGATGCCCACGAACTTGCCGCCCAGGATCGTCGCGCGCGAGGTGGGTGTGGTGAACAGGCGCGGCAGTGTGCCCTCTTCGTCTTCACGCAAAATGGATTGCGCGGCGTACGCGCCCGTGTAGAAGGCAAAGAAGATCAATTGTCCGGACATCGTCGCGGCCAGCAGCACCGCACCAAAGCCGCTGGCTGAAGCCGACTGGGCTTCGCCCTGTAGGTCGCCGCTCTGCGGCGCGCGCACAGTCAGCGCCGTGCCTTTGCCTGCACTCAAAGCCTGCCCCAACTGTTGCGACCACTGCCCGTACTGCATGGCGATGGCTTGTATCTGTTCGTTGCTCAACGTCTGGCCGATGGCCTGAAATTGATCGCTAACTGCGCCAATGGCAATCTTTGATCCGGCCACGCCGTCGACGATCTGGCTGATCACGTCGCGGATGATGCTCGGCCCGATCGCGAGGGTGGGGTCCTGCACGATCACGATGCTGCTCTGGCCGGTCGGCGAGAGCGCGACCTGCGTGAAATCAGCCGGGATGATCACGGCCACGCCGGCCTCGCGCCGATCGACGCTCGATCGCGCCGCGGCTTCATCGGGCGCGGTAGTGACGCTGAACCATTGCCCAAAGTCGGGATCACTCATCGCCGCGACGATCAGATCGCCCACGCTAAAACCGCTTGTGGCTTGATCGAGGTTGGCGATCACGACTTTGACCGGCTGAATGCTAAAGCCGCCGCTGCCGCCAGACAGTCCGCCAAACGCGAAGTAAATCAAGCCCGTAATCAGCAGCGGCGCGACAAACATCATGCCGACGGCGAAGGCGCTGCGGAAGGAGCGGGTGAGGTCTTTGAGTGCGATGTCGATAATTTTCATGGTTATCTCCAAACGAGTAATGAGTAATGAGTAAATTACTCGTTACTGGTTACTCGTTAGTCTCTCAGTGCCCGTCCCGTCAGATGCAAAAACACCGCTTCCAGATTCGGCTCGTGAATCTCCACTGAAGTGATGCGCGCGTGCGAGCGGGCAGCGGCCTCGAATAACTTGGGCAGTACGAGGTTGCTGTCATCGACGAGCAAAATCAATGTGCCGTCCTGCCGATCGGCTTTGCGCACCCCTTCGACGGTGCGGAGCGATTCAATGATCTGATCGGCTTCAGTGTTGAGGGTGAGCACTAAACGATCGAGTTCGCCGACCAGCTTAATGAGTTCGGCGTGCGTCCCGCGCGCGATGACTTTGCCCTGATCCATGATGGCGATGTGATGGGACAACTCCGCCGCTTCTTCCATATAGTGCGTCGTATACAGCACCGTCATCCCCTGTCGATTGAGATCCTTGACGTTGTCCAGGATGTGGCGGCGGCTCTGCGGATCGATGCCGACGGTCGGCTCGTCCATGATGACGACCTGCGGCCTGTGCAGCAGCGCCACGCCGATGTTGACCCGGCGCTTCATGCCACCGCTGAACGTGCCCACGCGCCCTTTCTGGCGGTCGGCCAGGCCGATGATGTCCAGCACCTCGTCGACGCGCTGCTTCAACTGCGCGCCACGCAGGCCGTACATCTTGCCCCAGAAATTCAGGTTTTCGCGCGCGGACAGATCGGGATACAGCGCGATGTCCTGCGGCACGACGCCCAATGTCGCCTTGGCCGCCTCGCCATCCGATCGGACGGAGTGGCCCATCAGGCGCGCTTCGCCCTCGTCGGGTTGCAGCAGGCCGCTCAGCATGGAGATGGTCGTGCTCTTGCCCGCGCCATTGGGACCCAGCAAGCTGAAAATCTCGCCCGCCTGCACGGCGAAGTCCACACCCTGCACGGCCTTCAGTTCGCCAAAACTCTTCTTCAAATTCTGCACTTCAATCGCGTAACCGGTGTTCATCATCTGCTCCTGAGGTGAGTCTACTCGACTTACCGTCATTGCGAGGAGCGCTGTTGGCGACGAAGCAATCTTGCTTTCGACCGGCGCTGAGATTGCTTCGCTTCGCTCGCAATGACGGCTGAGCGGTAATCTGGTGTCAGTTTAGCCTGATCAGCGCGGGACGTCATCGTGCTTTTGGCGGAGACGGGTATTGTCCGAGCGGACACTGTCCGCCTGATCGATGGCAAAGGCAGGCGCGCAAGGTATAATGCGCACACTATGAGACCGGCGCCCCCATCACTGCAAAACGCTCGCGAACAAGAGCTGCATTTCAACCGGCCTTTTTTGTGGCTGGTGATCATCGGCCTGATCGTGACGTACGTCTACACGGTGGTGCTGGCGCCGGATGTCCGGCAACCGCTGCCGCTGCTGACGTTCACCGCCTTGCTGTTGGTGGCCGCGTGGCTGCACCTGCAATTTCTCAACCTGCGTGTCCAGGCGCGTTGGCTGATCCCGTATTTGCTGCTGCAGGGCGTGCTGGCATTTCTGGCGACGCTGATCGGCAACAGCCTCAGCATCACCCTGGGCCTGATGATGATGCTGATCGGCGAAGGGCTGGGCGCGCTTGGCTTCAATCGCCGCGGCGTACTCATTGGACTGTACTATCTCGTTTTGTCTGCCGCCAGTGTCGTGCTCATCTCGGGTGGCGAGAGTCTTCCAGGCTGGGTGTTGTTCATCATCCCCAGCGTCGTGGTCGTGATCGCCTTTGTGTGGGTGTTCGAGCGGCAGATCGCGGCGCGCGAGCAAATTCAGACCGTCGCGCGTGAACTGGATGCGGCCAATCGCCAACTCACCGAGTATGCCGCGCAGGTGGAAGACCTGACCCTGGCGACCGAGCGTCAGCGCATGGCGCGCGAACTGCACGACACACTCTCGCAAGGGCTGGCGGGCTTGATCCTTCAATTGGAAGCGGTGGATTCGCATTTATCGCGTGGCCGCACCGACAAAGCCCAGTCGATCGTGCAGCAGGCGATGGATCGCGCCCGCACGACGTTAGCGGATGCGCGCCGCGTCATCGACGATCTGCGTGCGACCGATCAGGCCCCGATCGATCTGGCGGGCGTGATCCGGGCCGAGGTCGATCATTTCAGCGCGGCGAGCGGTCTGCCGTGTGAGGTTGAGGTGACTGTCCGATCTGAATTGTCCGCCGTCATCGGCGATAACGTGCTGCGGATGATCAGCGAAGCGCTGACCAACATCGCGCGCCATGCCAAAGCGACCCGCGTTCAACTGCAACTCCGATCGACTGATCAAACGATCGAGTTGTTGATCCGCGACGATGGCTGCGGCTTCGATCCACGTGTGATCGGTCAACCGGGCCACTACGGCCTGATCGGTCTGCAGGAACGTGTCCGCGCGTTGGGCGGGACGTTGAGCATCGATAGCCAATCGGGGCATGGCACGACGTTGAAAATGAATGTACCATTGTAGGGGCAGATCCATGTGTCTACCCCCGGGCGAACACACAGGTTCGC
>JACRBO010000570.1 GCA_016219235.1 Chloroflexota bacterium | reverse complement strand
CGGCGGCATGGCCGAAGTGTACAAGGCGCATCAGGCCAGTCTCGATCGCTACGTGGCGATCAAGTTAATGCACCCCTTCCTGGCCGACGAAAAAGAATTCCTGGCCCGCTTCGAGCGTGAAGCGAAGGTTGTCGCCACGCTGCGCCATCCCAACATCGTGCAGGTCTACGACTTCGACGCCGATCAGGGCGTCTATTTTATGGTGATGGAGTTCATCAGCGGCGAGACGCTGAAGGCGCGTCTTCAGGCGCTGGAAGCGCGCGGCGAATGGGTCTCGCTGGACGACGCGGTGCGCATCGTCCTGGCGGTCGGTTCGGCCCTGAAATATGCGCACGAGCGCAGCATGGTCCACCGCGATGTCAAGCCCGCCAACGTCATGATCACGACCGAAGGGCAGGTCATCCTCACCGACTTCGGCATCGCCAAGATCGTCAGCACGGCCAACCTCACGGCCAGCGGCGCGATGGTCGGCACGCCCAGTTACATGGCCCCGGAGCAGGGCATGGGCCAGCCCGGCGATGAGCGCAGTGACATCTACTCGTTGGGCGTGATGCTCTATCAACTGGTGCTGGGGCGCTTGCCCTTTGATGCCGATACGCCGCTCGCGGTGGTGTTGAAGCACATCAACGAACCGCTGCCCTTGCCGCGCCTGCTCAAACCCGATCTGTCCGACGCCCTTAATGCGGTGATCTTGAAATCGCTGGCGAAGGATCCCAACGATCGGTATCAAAAAGTCACGGAGATGCTGGCCGATTTGCGGCGCGCAGCGGGGCTGCCCGTCGATGAAACGCACGCTGAGACCGCGGCCAGCAATTCATCGATCAAACTCGGGGGTGCGACGATTGCCGGGCGCGTCAGCGGCCTCACGCCGCCGCCGATCACGACTGGATCACAACCCGGCGTAATCGCCGGCGCGACGCAAGTCGCCAGCCCGCAAACAGTAGTCGCCGGCGGCGCGGCCGCCGGGGCTATCGCCCAGCCGATCGGACCGGATGCGACCCCCGCGCCCGCACCCAAGACCAAACGTCCCGGCTGGATCATCCCCGTCATCGGTCTGGCCGCCATCGCCATCATCGCAGTGATCGCCATCGTCATCAGCACGTCAGCCGGCGCGGGTGCGAGCCAACCCCCGGCGCTCACGCCGACCGGCGCACCCACCAGCCGCCCGACGGATACGCCGACCGTAGCGCCTGTCATCAATCAACTGCTCACCTTCAGCGCGGATCAAACGCCGCTCTTTGATAAGCCCGAGGCCAACGCGGCGGTGCAGGGCTTGCTGCCTCAGAATACACAATTTCATTTGCGCGCCCGCTCCGCCGACGGTCAATGGCTGCGGCTTGAGACGCCTGACGGTGTTACGGGCTGGGTTCCAGTGGCGAGTGTAGCCTTAGGCGACATCGCGCCCGATCAACTTCAGCAATTGCCCGTGGCGACGACGTTGACCAAACCCACCGATACACCTACGGCCACACCGCTCCCGACCGATACCGCGACGCCCACTGAGACGCTCGCGCCCACCAACACGGTTGCACCGACGAATACGCCCGGCCCGACCAGGCCGCCAGCCACAGCCAGACCCAGACCCACCAATACCGTCCCAGCCCCTACGGCTACGGCGACGACAGCCGCCACGGAAGCGCTGGGTTATGGCTTTGAATTCAAGTTCTGCACGTACGATGGCAACAACTATACCTGCAACGTCGTGGTGTGGGGCAGCGGCGGCGACGGCAAATATCACTTTGCGCTGGAAAACCCCGACACCGGTAACTGGGACGAAAAGACCGGCAACTTCTTGAGCTATCTGATGCGGTCGCGCCGGTGCAGGCTCAAGACGCAGCAACTGCGCGTCTGGGATGAGTCGGGCAATCACATTGAGCCGAATCTCACGCTGGATCCAGACGCGCTTGCGGTATTGTTCCCCGGCGGCGCGTGTACGCAGTAGCGCCAGAGGCGAACATTGCAACCAGGATCAATCACTCCGTCATGAAGCGTGTTTCATGGCGGAGTGTTGGTTAGTGTGATATAAGTTGTCAACTTGCGTTACTTCAGAAATCGGGGGGACAACATAGAAGCGTTCTATCAAACCGTCGCGACGTTTTGTTTTACGCTGTTGGGTCTGTGGTGGGGGGTGGTGCAGTTTCGCCACTCTGATTGGTTGGCTGATCCCAACTGGCGGCGCATGGCCTACAGCGTACAGCTGTCGCTCATTGTGCCGGGCGCGATGAGTCTGGGCGCGCAAACGGCCGGTGAAGTCAAGATCATCTGGCGGCTGGTGTTTGTGGTGACGTGCGGTCTGGGCATCATCGCGCAGGTCTATCTGTCGCAGGCCACGCGCAGTCACCCGTATCGCGGCTGGTTTCTGCGCAATGGCCGCTGGATGATGGCGGGCGTGTACGCCCTCATCGCGGTGGTGGCTTTCGCGCCGGAGATCGCTCAATCGCTCGATCCCAAGTTGACGGCGCTGCAAGTGGAAGGGCTGCTGCTGACGCTGGTCGTGTTCCTGAGCGTCAGCTTCGTGTGGGACTTGCTGGCCGAACCCAGAGAGTGACACGGTGACACGGTGAGGCGTCATGATCGCCGATCCTCCCGTGTGCACGCAAAAGGTGTCAGCAGAGGCGGCTCCCACGCCGCCGGATACGCGGGCATGGGAGCCCGCTCTGCTACGCGCCTGACAAACTTTGCGTGCACACGATCCTCCCCTCTGCCTTGTCACCCTGCCATGAGTGGAGTATAGTTTCTGCCATCTTCCGCTGATAGTTGGGATATATGCCACCACTTGACTCGATCAAACACGACCCTGGCGAATTGGCCGGGGTCGTTTCATCTGCGCCCCCGATGGACTCTGTTGCACCCCAGCGGCCCTCAACACGCCATCGTGTAGGCTTGCTGTTTGGTGAACCGGCGCTGGTGAGGCGCGTCCTGGCGCTGGCCTGGCCGGTGGTGTTGGAGCAGACGCTGTTTGCGGTGGTCGGTTTGACCGACACCTACGTCGTCGGCCATCTCGGCGCGAACTCGCTGGCGGCAGTGGGCCTGTCCAATCAGATCATCAATCTGCTGGCCGCCGTGTACGGTGCGGTCGCCACCGGCAGCATGGCCGTCGTCGCGCGCCAGATCGGCGCCGGGGAACGATCGGAAGCGAGCAAGACCACGCAGCAATCGATGTTGGCCGCGTTCGTGATCGGCCTCACGTTATCGATCGTGTCGTTCACTTTCGCGGAGCAGATCATGCAGGCGCTGGGCGCGGCGGCTGACGTCGTGCCGATCGGGGCGGCGTACATGCGCATCTCGTCGTTCACGCTGATCTTGATGCCGACGCTGTTTGTGGGCAATGCCATCATGCGTGCCATCGGCGACACACGCACGCCGATGCAGATCATGGCGGTGGTGGTGGTGGTGAATGCGGGGCTGGCTTTCTGGCTGGTACGCGGGGAGCCGAACCTGGGCGCGAACGGCTCGGCCCTGGCGGCGATGATAGCGCGCGGTATCGGCGGCGTGCTGGTCATCGCGATGTTGTTGAAGGGGCAGGGGCGTGTGCGCCTGCCGCGTGAATGGCCCCGGCTGGATTGGCCGCGCCTGAAGCGGGTGTTGAGCATCGGGCTGCCGGCCGGCGCGGAACAGTTGCTGCTGCAAAGCGCGTTGATCGCCATGACGACGATCATCACCGGGCTGGGCACGGCGGCCTATGCCGCGCACCAGATCGCCCTCAACGTCATGTCGATGTCGTATCTGCCGGGCTGGGGTTTTGCGCTGGCGGCGACGACGCTGGTGGGGCAGAACCTGGGCGCGTGCGACACTGCCCAGGCCAAAGCCAGCGGCTATACCGCGTTCCGATTGGGCCTGCTGGTCATGGCGAGCATGGGTGCGCTGCTGTTCATCTTCGATGAGGCGCTGGTGCGCGCCTTTGTGCCTGACGATGAGGCCGTCATCGCGTTCGGTGTCGGGGCGATTCGCATCTCGGCCTTCATTCAACCGATCATGGCGGCGTCGTTTGTGTTCAGCGGCGGGCTGCGCGGCGCGGGCGACACGCGCACCGCGCTGTTCATCACGGTGGGTTCCACCTGGCTGACGCGCGTGCCCATCGCTTATCTGCTGGCGCACACGCTGGGCCTCGGCCTCAACGGCGCGTGGCTGGCCATCGCCGCCGACTTCCTCACACGGGCCACGTTCTTCTGGCTGAGGTTCAGAAGCGGGAAATGGATGACGATCAAAGTCTAGTGCTTAATGCATAGTTCATAGTGCATAATGCATAATTCTCAGGAGGCCAAACGATGAGTGTAACCGTGAAGATAGAGGATCGAGCCTATGATTTTGCGTTGCGGATTGTTCGAATGGTGCAGGCGTTGCCGGATAACTATGCCAGTCAGGCGATCGGGCGGCAGGTGCTGCGTTCAGGGACGAGCATCGGAGCGAATGTTGAAGAAGCCATCGGTGCGGCTAGCAAACGGGACTTTGCTAACAAGATGACGATTGCGCGCAAAGAAGCCCGCGAGACGCATTACTGGTTGCGCCTGATTCGTGACTCGAAAATGATTCCGGCTTCTCGCATCGAGCCTTTAATTCAGGAAGCGTTGGAAGTGGCGAAGATTCTTTCCAAAATTGTCTCAACCACCCGCAAAAACCTGGTTCAACCGGCCAGGTAAATTATGCACTATGCATTATGCACTATGAATTGGCCTGTGTTATACTTACCTCAGCCAAACCACTCCCTGCAAGGAACCCAAATTTGAAGAAGCATTTGCGTATCATCATTGTGGATGATCATGAAGTTGTACGCCTGGGTCTGCGAGCGCTGCTAGAGCGCCATCCTAGTTTCAGCGTGGTGGACGAAGCCAGCACGGCCAAGGAAGCGGTGCAGAAGGTCTTGCAGCACCGGCCTGAGGTCGTCGTGATGGATATTCGCCTGCCGGGCGGCAACGGCATCGAAGCCTGCCGCGAGATTGTCGCGCAAGCGCCGGAGACCAAGGTGATCATGCTCACGTCTTTTGCCGAAGACGATATGCTGTTCGAGGCGATTGCGGCGGGCGCGGCCGGCTATGTGCTCAAACAGATCGGCGGCGATGATCTGGTGCGCGCCATCGAATCGGTGGGGCGGGGCGAAGCGCTGCTTGATCCGATCCTGACACAGCGGGTGTTCGCGCGGGTGCGCGAGGCGCAGCGCAAGGACGAGCAATCGGCGTTCAACCAGCTGACCGATCAGGAAATGCGTGTGCTGGGGCTGGTGGCCGAAGGCAAGACCAATCGCGAGATTGCGCAATCGCTGTTCCTGGGCGAGGGCACCGTGCGCAACTACGTCAGCAGCATCCTCAGCAAACTGTCATTGACCAATCGCGCGGAAGCCGCTGCCTATGCCGTGCAGCACAACATTCGAGCCTATTTGACTGAGGAATAACGAGACGGGGGCTGATGATGTCCACGACTGCAACTTTGCAAATTGCACTACCCACCGATTTTCTAGCGTTGCTGGGCGCGCAAT
>JACRBO010000569.1 GCA_016219235.1 Chloroflexota bacterium | reverse complement strand
TATCTGGCGGTAGAACTCGCGCCAATGGGAATCGTCGTGAATGCGGTGAGTGGCGGCGTGGTCGAGACCGATGCGTTGAAACATTTCCGCACCACACAGGACAACAACGTGCTCGTCACCGCGGCCGATCGGACCCCGGCGGGCCGCATCGTGGAGCCGCAAGACGTGGCCAACGTCGTGGCTTTCCTCTGCACGCCGCAAGCGTCGATGATTCGCGGCCAGACGATTGTGGTGGATGGGGGCTATACGTTGCTGATTTAATGACCAATGACAAATGAATAATGACAAAAGCGGAGCGCTGGTTGACAGCGGCTCCGCTTTTCGTTTGTCATTTGCTCGTTCTTAATTTGTCATTTGATTAAGGCGTTTTCCGGCAACTTACCTAGTTCGCTTTCGGAGAATTCCAGTTCGCCGATGAGGTGCAACACGTCCACCTCGCCGTCATAGCGATAGCGGCGCCGGATCCAGCCGCGGCCCGCGTAAGGGCGATAGATGATCTCAAACACGATCTCCAACCGGGACATGGTCTCACTGACCGTGATCAGCCAGGCGGGTTTGAAGTCGCGCACCACCGGCGTGAGTTTGACATCGCGGCGGGCGCGCAGTTGATCGATCGTGTCAAGGACATCGGCTTCAGCAGCGGGCATGGTCCTTACCTCAAGCGAATTTGCAATCAGGCCAATAGTTTAGCCGAGAGCGTCAAACTCTGCAAGCCGGGCGCGAGCAACGCCGACACGGGGCACGTCTCTTTCGTCTGAGCCGCGATCGTCTGAAACTGCTCGTCGTCGATGCCGGGAATCTGTGCTTCGGTATCCAGATGAATGCTGATGACGCGGAAGCCTGCGTCGGTGCGCGTCATCTTCAGCGTGGCCGTGGTGTGAATGGCGGCCGGTGTAAAGCCGGCGCGCCCCAGGCTGCCCGACAATGCCATGCTGAAACAGGCCGCCTCGGCCGCCGCGATCAACTCTTCGGGATTCGCGCCCGGCGCATCTTCAAAACGCGCTGAAAACGTGATTGGAGTCGCCTGCAAAGCGCGGCTCGTCGTGGTGGTCGTGCCCGTCCCGCTCTTCAAATCGCCTTGCCACGTGGCGTTCGCCGTTCGTACAATATCTGCCATGATGATTCGTTTCTCCCCTGTGAAATGTGCTACCTGAAAAGTATAACACGCTTTAGGGAGGGATGACGAGTAACGAGTGACGAATGGGCGTGCGTCGAAGCGCTGGCGATTGAAATCGCGCCTATAGTTACACAAAGCCGACCTCCGTCGGCTGGGACCCAGTCGGCGCAGGCCGACTTCGTGTCGTTGTTGCCGCGATTTCAATCGCCGGGGCCAGGCCTGTAAAACATTGACGCGCACTCGTGATGAGTGAATCAACACATCAGGTGATCTCGGCCAATCGATTGTCGGCGCGGTCGATCGTGATTGCTGCCGGTTGCGGCGCTCGTGGCTGACCCTGATTCAACGTGATGAGCACCACGGCCCCGATGATGATGGCCGCCGCGATCAGCGTGCGCGCACTCAACGTCTCTCCCGCCAACAGCCAGCCCAGAAACACCGCCACTACCGGATTGACAAAAGCATACGTTGCCACTTTGGCCGGCGTCGTGACCTTCAACAACCACACGTACGCGGTGAAGCCCAGCAGCGATCCAAAGATCACCAGATAGCCCAGCGAGGCGACGGACAACAGGGTCACGTTTTCCAATCGGATTTGAGCGCCCTGCCCCAGGAGCAAGCCGGCTACCAACATCAGGCCGCCGCCCATCAACATCTCCATCGCCGTCGAGAGCAGCGCGTTGGAAGGCAGCGCGGCCCGTCGGGAGTACAACGAACCGATCGACCACGAGAGAGCCGCCACGATCAGGATCACCGTGCCCACCGGGTTGATGGCTTCCGCCGATGATCCGGGTGCGGCGATCAGGCCGATGCCGATCACACCTAAGCCAACGCCGATCGTAACCCCGCGCGTGGGCCGCACCCGATCGCCCCACTTCCAATTCAAGAGCACCATCCACAACGGCACGGTGGCGATGACCAGCGCGGCCAGGCTGGACGGCACGAATTGCTCGGCTACCATCACGCCGCCGTTGCCGCCGAACAACAGCAAGCCGCCCGCGATCAATGTCGCGCGCCACTGCCAGCGCGTGGGTGCGGCGACACCGCGCAGCCGCAGCACGGCATACAATAACCCGCCCGCGATCAAGAAACGCACGCCGCCCATCAGGTACGGTGGAATCGTTTCGATGGCGAAGCGAATCGCCAGATAAGTGGACCCCCAGATCAAGTACACCGCCGCAAACGCGATAACGATGCGCCAGCGCAGCGATACGGCAGACAAATTTAGTTTGGACATAGTCTTCCCCATTCACGATGATGCTTTCAAAGTGACCAATCCTATCACATCTCTCACTGCTCAAGACCGGCAGCAGCCAGCACTTCGTGATGCGTCACCTTCGGATCGAGCGACAGCAGATAGTCACAATCGTCCGGGTAGTACACCGCCCGATCGATCTCCTCGCCCGCAAACCGCCGGATCGCCTCGATGACTCCCACAGCGAGATGAACGTGAACTCGGCTTCATCGCCGTCGATGCGGCGCAAAACATAGACCCCGCGATTGCCGTCCGTCGCCCGGAGATCAGGCACGCCGGTGGTCTGCATGTACTCCCTGTATCGGTCCGATTGGGACGCAAGTGTCCGACCCTTCCAGATTCTTGCGATCATGTTGTCGTTCTCCTTCGTTGAAGCGCACACGCCTCACGCCGCCACTTATCGGACGCAGATTCACACCGATTCCGCAGATAAGAAATCAGCGTTCATCTGCGAAATCTGCGTCCACTCTTCTGGTCGGTTTGAGGCGAGGTTTCGTTAGCAGCCATCATCGTGACAAACTCAACTTACCGGCTGTTGAGCCAGCAATTCTTCCAGCCAGGGCAAATGCTCGGCGTAATGACCGTAGGTGTTGCCGGCGATCCAGTCGATGACGGGATTCTGCCCGTCTTTAACCGGGTCCAGCGGTTGATAAAACGTGTAGGGCTTAAGAAGGTCGTCGTCCGTAAGATCAGCCAGCGCCGCCATCAAGTGTTGATGCGTGTCCCGCCAGATGGTCAGCACTGCCGGGGCTGGACGCTCTTTGTGATGCTCGTAGAGGACGGCATTAAGCGCGTCAAAAGACGTGGCCTCATGCACAAATTTCTCGTCCAATTGCATGGCCGCCCAGCGCGATTCGTGACGCAGCATCGCCACCATGCCCAACTCGTACGCCATCAGGTGCGCGACGTGATCTTTGATCGACCACTCTCCCGGCGCGCGTCGAACCGTCAGCTGCACTTCGCTCAACGAATGCAGTCGATCTTCCAGCAGCTGCCAGCCGGCTGTCAGTTCCGCGATCAACTCGGCCTTAGTCTGCGGTGACTCGTTCATGTAGAATTCCTTTCAAGTGATATGGGCTGATGCTTCTTCGACACCGATCCAAATTCGCTTACGACTCGATCACACCGCAGCTTCGGCAACCTGCGTTTTTTCCAGCCACGCCCGCACGCTGACGATGTGATCGCGGTAGTGCCCAAAGGTATCGCCCTCGATCAGATCGAAGACGATCCAATCGACTCCGGCCGGGCGCGTGAACTCCGGCGAATACAGATCCTCGTCGCGCAATCTTTGCACGACGTCAAGGCTCCGCAGAAACGCTGCCTGCGATTCGTGAACGGCCTCGGCCAGTGGACGCGCGTGATAGCGTTGATAGATCGCAGCATTCTCTTGATCAATCTCCATGCCCTGGTACGGCGAAGCGGGCAACGGCTCACCCCGCTCGAGCGCGCCCGTCACCTCGGTGGCCCAATTTTCGAAATAGGTGAGATGCGCGATGATGTCCTTGATCGACCAGTCGCCGGCGACGCCGGGTTGTTCCCAGCGCCCTTCGCCGACCTCGGCCAACAGGGCACCCCAGTCCGATCGGGCCGCGTGCATGGCCGCTACGAGTTGCTTCACCGTCAATTGCTCCGTCATGTCGAGTCTCCTTGAGTGTGGATTTATTATCGAGTTTGACAGCCACGTTCAGTCGCAGCCTGCACAGCCGCGCTTGTCGCCGCTATGGTCACAGCCGC
>JACRBO010000560.1 GCA_016219235.1 Chloroflexota bacterium | reverse complement strand
GTCGCATCGCGCTGGCCGGCAAGGCCACCAATCCCGACGTGGTGATCGTGGAAGTGGGCGGCACAGTCGGCGACATCGAGAGCCTGCCCTTCCTGGAAGCGATCCGTCAGATGCGCAAGGACGTGGGCCGCGATAACGTCATCTACATTCACGCGACGTGGCTGCCCCACATCGGCGCGACGAATGAACTGAAGACCAAGCCCACGCAGCACTCGGTGCACGAACTGCGCAGCATCGGCATCAACCCGGAGATGATCATCCTGCGGTCCGATCTGCCCATCAACGACGCCATCCGCGAGAAGATCGCGCTCTTCACCGATGTGGAAACGCGCGCCGTCATTCCCCTGGTCACGACCAACGTCTTGTATTCCGTTCCGTTGCTGTTGGAAGAACTGGGCGTCGGCGATTTCTTGATCGAGCGATTGCACCTCAACGCCTCGGCTGCGCCCGATCTATCGGACTGGCGGCAGATGGTAGAGGAGATGCGCAAGGCGAAAGAACCGCTCCCGATCGCCATCGTCGGCAAATACGTCGAGTTGAAGGACGCGTACATGAGCGTGCGCGAGAGCCTGTATCACGCCGGCGTAGCCCACGATGTCGATGTACAGATCGACTGGATTCTGTCCGAAGATTTGGAGAAGGGGCGCGGGCTTGATCGGCTGGAGAAGGTCGCCGGCATCGTCGTGCCCGGCGGCTTTGGCTATCGCGGCATCGAAGGCAAGGTCGTAGCGGCCAGGTACGCGCGCGAGAACAATGTGCCCTATCTGGGGCTGTGTCTGGGCATGCAGGTCATGTGCATCGAGAAGATGCGATCGGTCGTCAACGACGACGACGCGAACAGCACCGAGTTCGATCACACGACGCGCTATCCCATCATCGACCTGATGCCCGAACAGCGCGACATCTCGGACATGGGTGGCACGATGCGGCTGGGCAGTTATCCGTGCGCGCTAGTGCCGGGCACGCGCGCGGCCAAAGCCTATGGCGCAGCGATGGTGCACGAACGCCACCGCCATCGCTTTGAGTTCAACAATGCCTATCGCGATTTGATGCAGAAGAATGGATTGGTGTTGAGCGGCCTGTCGCCCGATGGTCGCCTGGTCGAGATCGCGGAGTTGGCCGATCATCCGTTTATGGTTGGCTCACAGTTCCATCCCGAATTCAAGAGCCGCCCCAACCGACCGCACCCGCTGTTCAAGGCATTTATCGAAGCGGCAGCCGCGCGGCTGGACGCGCCCGCAGCCTGAGCGAGTTTGCTGCGTGTCATATGATCTGAGTGAGTGAATCTCTGCACATCGCATGCGCATCAGTCATAATCAGGAAGAGTGAACATGGGTTACAATCCTGAATCTGTCAGAGCAGCTTACGACGAGATTGCCGAGAAAGAGGACCAATTCGAGAAGAGCTTTTCATTACGCAACGCGATTCCCAGGGAGTTCATCAAGCGGTATCTCAGAGCATCTGACATTGTGCTGGATGCCGGCGGCGGATCGGGCATTAATGCCGTTATGATGGCTCAGATCTGTCAGCGAGTAACACTGGTCGATATTTCGCCCAGATTACTGGATCTCGCTGCGACCAACATCCTGGCCGCCGGACTGACTGACAAGATCGACCTGATGGAGGGCGATATATCGCATCTTGAGCAGTTGGGTGATGCGGCGTTCAGTTTTGTGACCTGCCTTGGCGGCACACTATCCTATGTTCGCGACCAAGGCCGGCAAGCCCTTCAGGAGCTGGTTCGCGTCGCCCGGCCGGGGGCAACCTTGATCATTGGCTGTGATTCCAAGTATGGTTTTGTGAGGTGGCTGCTCAGTGCAGCCGACTCAGACGGCCAGCTTGATTCAGCAGTTGAAGTATATGAAGCGGGTGAATACGAAGCCGGAGAAGGCGTGTTTGTGCATCTTTACACCGTAGCCGAGTTAACCGCCCTGATTGAAAGTGTGGGCTGTGAGATTGTTGAGATTGCTTCAACTCCCACGCTGGTGGATGCGTGGGAGCAAAGCACGTACCCCAAAGACCAGCAGGAGAAGTTGAAAGCATTGGAGTTAAGCTTCTGTACGGTCCCTGAATTGCTGGGGGTGGGACACCATCTCTTTTGTGTTGCCAGGAAAATGTGAGCCGTTGGGCATACTGCGGCCAGTAGTCTGGCAATTGAGTCTGGACTGGGACGTTTTCAAAGAGTCCTGGATCGCGTAGAGTAAGAACGGGGCAGCGGATGATTGATCCGCTGCCCCGTTCGGTTTCAGATACTTGACGGGAGTTAAACCCCGCGTCGAATGATCAACGTGGCTGCGCCCAGTAGCACCACCAGCCCGCCCAGCACAATGGACACGAGCCGCAGCGGATCGACCGCTGGCGGAGCCGCAATGGCCGGAGTCGGTTCTTCAACGGCGGGTCCTGGAGTTGGTTCGGCGGCTGGCGCTTCAACGGCAGACTCAGCCGCAGGCATCGAGGTTGGCTCAACCGCATACGCCAGGGTTGTGGTCGCTGTCGCCTCGACCGTATCCGTCATTACATCGGCGGCGATGGTTTCTGTCGGAGCAGCCTGCATGCTGAGGGCAGCCGCATTGGTCGCATCTGCGGCCAGAGTTGCTGTAGGCTGCGCGCGCGCCACGTCACCGGCAGCCGGCGCAGCGGGTGCGGCCCCGGCAGGCGCAGGTTCAGCCGACGGCGGTTGTTGATCGGGCGGAGCCGATTTGGCCATTGGCTCGACCGGCTGAGCGGGCGCGGGCGGCGCAGCCGGTGCTTCAGCGGCGGGCGCGGCAGACTGAACTGACATCACCACATTGCCGCCACCGTTTGGCCGCACGGTCAACAGATCACCAGCAAAGACCAGCACAAACGCAATGGCAGCAAAGGCCGTAGCCAAACGCAGCGTCGGATACCAGTTAAAGATCGACGGTTTCGGCTGCACGGCCATCGATTTGGGCAGCACAAAGGAACGCGGCGCTTTGACCACGGGCATGGCCTTCAGGGCCGCCACCATCGATCGGGTGGCCTGCAGCTGCGCGCGACAGTCTGCGCACGCGGCCACGTGCCGCTCGACGAAAGCTCGCTCGTCGGCCGTGGTGCGCTGGTCGATATAGGCCGAGAAAAGTTCCCCGGCGCGAATGTGATCCGTTAACTGTGCCATAGCTGCATCTTTCCCATTAGTGCTAAACTGGGTCACCATCTAGACGGTAAATTTCCGGCAGAAGTTCCCCTCGCCCTTGCAGATATTCGCGCAACTTGGCGCGCGCCCGGCTGAGGCGCGATTTGACCGTGCCCAGATTGCTATTGGTCATGGACGCGATCTCTTCATAACTCATGCCCTGCACATCGCTGAGCACCAGCACGATGCGTTGATCGTCCGGCAGCGTGGTGATACCTTGCTGAATCAGACCGGCCAGTTCGTGGCGCTGGGCGATGGTCTCCGGACCGTCATCGGGCGCGGGCACGTCAAACTCGGCTTCACCGTCTTCGCCGTCGGTCAGCTCGTCCAACGAGGTAGCCGGACGGCGCTTGCGGTGGCGCAGATCGTCATAGCAAGCGTTGGTCACGATGCGCAGCAGCCAACTCTTGAAGGATCCACCGCGAAATGATTTCAGGTTCTTGTACGCGGAGATGAAGGCTTCTTGTGTCGCGTCCGATGCGGCGGCCTCCTCGCCCATAATGCGATAGGCAAGGTTGTAAACCTGATGTTGGTACGTCAACACCAGCGTATTGAAGGCATCCAGATTGCCTTGGCGGGCAGCTTGAATCAGGGCCGCTTCATCCATACGTGTTCAGGGAAGATCGATCGATCAATGGTGAAAATTGACTTGACGAATGGCACAGGCTCGACTACAATACGCCCACTTGAGGCCGGAGTGGCGGAACTGGCAGACGCGCACGACTCAAAATCGTGTATCCTTACGGATATGTGGGTTCGATTCCCACCTTCGGCACACTGCGGCGCTAGGCCGCGCAAGATTATACCAGAAAGACGCGGACGGGCCGGATCATTGCTGATTTGGCCCGTTTTGCTTTGCCTCGCAATGGACGCGCGTATAGGGCGGAAACGAGCATGTTATACTGCATGCTTGTTGGACGTGTAACCCGTTTGAAGGCAGCGGTTGACAACTGAGATGCGCAAAATCGTGTTCGGTTTGTTAGCGTTGGCTCTGGGGCTTGGCGCAGGTGCGCTGATCGGCTGGTATGTCTGGCCGGCCAACACCCCGCAAGCCCGGCCCGATCAACTCCGCCAGGACTGGAAGAACGAGGCCGTCTGGATGGCCGCGCAAGCCTATGCCTACGATCACGATCTGGAAGCGGCGCTGATCCGCTTAAGCCCGCTTGGCACTGAAGACGTCGGGGCACTGGTGCGCGATCGAGCGGAGGCCGCGCTCGATCAAAACTGGCCGTCGAACCAGATCGCCTATCTGGCGCGGTTGGCCGCCGCACTCGGCGCACGCTCACCCCGGCTCGATTCCTATCTCACACCATGAAACGCCTGATCCTTGCGCTATTCATATTTGGCTTGATCCTGGGCGTAGCCTATGCCTGGTTCATCGATCCGATCCACCTTACGGACGCGTCGCCCGCGCAGGTCACAGAAGCATATCGGCACGTGTGGATCATGTTGGCCGCCGAAGCGTTGGCGCAAGACGGCAGTTGGGAGCGTACTCGCGCCCGATTGGATACCCTGCGCGATCCGGCGCTGCCGCAGACCGTCAAGACGCTATTCGAGCAGATCGACGCGCAAGAATCTAGATCAGCGGCGCGCGCGTTGGCGCAGCTGGCCGATCGGTTGGGCGCACGCACCGCCGAAATGAGTGTGTACCTGGTTACGCCCGCAATCACGCCCTCCCCCAAGCCATCGCCCAGCGCAACGCCGGCTACTGCGAGTGTGCTCTCCACGCCCCGGCCAACCACACCGATCACCGCAGCCACGATCACAGCCACAGCGCGCGCGGTGACACCGATGCCTGTGCCCACGTACAACCCCAGCTATCAAATCGTCAGTCAGATTGCCGAATGCACCCGTCCCCCGGCCATGCCGCAGATTCGCGTGACCGTCCAGGACGCGGCGGGACAAGGGGTAGCCGGAGTAACCGTCGGGATTACGTGGGACGGCGGGGACGATCGGTTTGTTACCGGCCTCAAACCCGAGATCAATGCGGGTTACGGTGACTTTGATATGTTGCGTGATCGGACTTACAATGTTAGTATCGAGC
This sequence comes from Chloroflexota bacterium, assembly GCA_016219235.1. The sequence continues at coordinate 4,054 of JACRBO010000560.1, read as the reverse complement.
AGCGAGAGTCAGTTATCGCGAGTGGTCTGCAGGCCGAAGCCTGTGCCGGTGGCGGCTTCGTTTCGTGGCGCATGATTATCCGTCAAACAGCCCGTTAAGTACGTTAGCCGCCCCTCACCCCAGCGGACATGTCCGAACTAAAATCGCTCATCCTCATTGTCGACGACGACGCCGGTATCCGCTCGGTGCTGCGCCTGCTCATGGAGCGCGAAGGCTATAGCGTGACGGAAGCCGCCACCGGCGTTGAGGCAATTGCGGCGTTTGAGCAGCACCATCCCGACGTGGTGTTGATGGACATCCGCATGCCCGTCATGGACGGCGCGGCGGCCTGCGCCAGGATTCAGCAGCTGCCCGATGGCGACCGCACCCCCGTCTTGATGATCACCGCGCTGGATGATCGCGACTCGATCGATCGCTGCTTCGAGGCCGGCGCCACCGATTATATTACCAAGCCCGTCAACAGCGCTGTGATGCGCCAGCGCGTGCGCCGCTTGCTGCGCACGCGGCAGGCCGAAAATGCCCTGCGCGCCAGTGAAGCTCGCTTAGCCAGTATCATCGCCATCTCAGCTGATGCGATTGTGTTGACGGATGCCGAGTTGAACATCCGGTTGTTTAATCCGGGCGCCGAACGCATCTTCGGCTATCGCGCCGCCGAGGTCATGGGACAGCCCAGCGACCTGTTGATGCCCGACTGGTTCGTGCCCGTGCACGCGGATCGCGTCATGAAGATGCGGCTGGGCGAAACCTACGGTGACCAGTATGGCGACTATCGCGAAGGCATGGGCCGCCACCAAGACGGCCACGAGTTCCCGATCGAAATCTCCGTTGGCCGCATCGAAGAGAATCCCCAGGCCGCCTATACCATTACGCTGCGCGACATCACGCGCCGCAAACAGGCCGAGGCCGAAATTGAACAGCGCGTGCAGGAACTGGCCGCGCTGGGCCAGATCGGCCAGGTGGTTACGACGCAGCTGGAACTGGATGGCGCGCTGCAGGCGGTAATCGATCAAGTGATGGCGCGACTGCAAGCCGAGGGCGTCTCGGTGCTGCTGCCCGCCGGCGACAGTGAATTGATGTTTGCGGCGGTCAATGGCGCCAGCGCCGATCGCCTGCTGGGGCAGCGCATCCCCGCCAGCGCCGGCCTGGCAGGCGAGGTGCTGCACTCTGGCCGCGCCGCCCGCCAGCAATCTACCAACGCGCATGATCGCGCCTATCGCGACATCGAACAGATCAGCGAATACCACGCCCGTGACATCATCGCCGTGCCGTTGAAACTGGGCGCAGAAGTTATCGGCGTGATGGAGGCCGTGCACAGTCAACCCGCGTCGTTTTCTGCCGACGACGCCCGCCTGCTGGAAGCGGCCGCCGACTGGGCCGCCATCGCTATCGGGAATGCGCGGCAACATCAAGCCCTCCAACGCCGCTTGCAGGAAAGCGAAGTCATGGCGGCCATCGGCCGGGCGTTGAATCAAACGCTGGACCTGGACACGATCCTCAAATTGATCGTCAACTCGGCCCAGCGCATCATTCCCAGCGCCGATCGCGCGGCGATCATTTTGGTGGATGATGAGCACAACATCGCCAGCGCGGTCACCGAAGACGGGCGGATCGATCAGCGCCTGGCCGATGCCGCGTTTTCACTTAACGACGAACCGTATCGTACCTTGATGATCGATCGGCAGGTGGTGCATCTGCCGGATCTGGCGCAACAGGCCGACGTGCGACCGGTGGGTTTGCCCGACCAAACACGCGCCATGCTGGCGGCGCCGCTGCAAAGCGGCTCGGCGAATTTCGGCGTGATCAGCGTGTACAGCCTGCGCCAGCGCGCCTTTGCCGCCGAGGATGAACGGCTGCTCATCATGCTGGGCGACGAAGCCGCCATTGCCATTCACAATGCGCGGTTGTATACGTCCGAGCATACGCAGCGTCAGTTAGCCGAGGCGCTGCGCGACACGGCCGCCACATTGACCGGCACACTCGATCTGGACGAGGTGCTCGATCGGATTTTGGACAATGCCGGGCGCGTAATGCCGCATGACTCTGCGACGATCCTGCTGGCCGAAGCCGGCGTGGCGCGGGCGGCCCGCAGCCGCGGCTACACCGATCCGTCGCTCAACGAACGCGTCCTGGCCCGCCGCTATTCGATTCCCGATACACCGCACCTGCGGCAGATGGCCGAAGAACTGCATCCGCTGCTAATTGGCAATACGGCGAGGTTTGAGGGTTGGGGGGAATTACCGCAGGCCGCCGAGGTCAAGTCGTTTGTCGGCGCGCAGATTCGCTTTAAGCGCAAATTGCTGGGCTTTCTGTGCCTGGAAAGCCACGCCCCCGATTTCTTTCAGCCAGAGTTTGCCGATCAGCTACAAGTGTTCGCCAATCAGGCCGCCGTGGCTATTGAAAATGCGCGGTTGTATCAACTGGAGCAAGCGCAGTTTCAGCAGTGGCAGCAATCGCAATCGACGGTGGCGCAAGCCGAGAAAATGAGCGCCCTGGGCCGGCTGGCCGCCTTGCTGGCGCAAGAGATCAACCGGCCGTTGCAAACGATTCATCAACACCTGGACGCTGCGATCGAAGGCGTTGGCGACGGCCAGCAGCCTGTCACGCAGGGCCTGGAAGCCGCCCGCCGCGAAGTCGAGCGGCTTGATCAGACTACACGCAATGTGCTGGATTTTGCCCAGCCCGGCGCGGAGGCCCTACGGCCCGCGCCCATCGACGATGTGCTGCACCACGCCAGCGCGCTGGTTGCCAAACCGCTGAAGCACCGGCAGATGCAGCTAACCACCGATTTGCAGCCGACGCCGTTGATTCCGATGGCGCCAGATCAAATGATGCAAGCCATCATCAACATCTTGCTCAACGCCATTGAGGCGGCGGGCGAGCGCGGCCAGATTCACCTGGTCACCCGCGTGGAAGGCGAGCAGGTGACGATGATGATTATCAACGACGGGCCGGCCATCAAGCCGAATGTGCTGCTGCACGTCGGCGAGCCGTTCTTTACCACCAAGACCGGCCATTCCGGGCTGGGGTTGGCGGTCAGCCATCAGGTGGTGCAACGGCATGGCGGTACACTGGTCGTCGAGAATCTGACGAACGATCGGGGGGTGGTGGCGACGATCAGACTGCCTTGCGCAAAATCGTAGCCGGCTTATAATTGGCGCCGTCGTTCAGTCAACATCGTCAGTAAAAGATCAATCTCCGGTGCGTCGAACAACGACGCGAGCCGGAGAATTTTTTTGTGGAGGAGACATTCCCGTATGCGACGTCGCAATTTGCTGCAATCGTATCGACAGGAGTTTAGCGGCTACACTGCCACCAAATTCAGGCAGGACCTGTTAGCGGGCATCACCGTAGCAGCCGTGGCGCTGCCGCTGGCGCTGGCCTTTGGCGTGGCTTCCGGCGCGAGCGCGGCGGCGGGCCTGGTGACGGCCATCATTTCCGGCTTCGTCATCGGCGCACTATCGGGCGCACCGTATCAGATCTCCGGGCCGACCGGCGCGATGAGCGCGGTGCTGATCATTCTGGCCCAGAAATACGGGCTGACCGGCATCTGGGTGGCGGGTCTGATGGCCGGCGTGATGTTGTTGATCATTGGCGTCTTGCGACTGGGCCGCTTCATCGCTTTCATTCCATCGCCGGTGATTACGGGCTTCACGTCCGGTATCGCGTTGATCATCGCGATCGGGCAGTTGGATAACCTGTTGGGCGTGAAGACGCCAGGGGCTGAATCGGCGGCGCTTAAGCTGATCGGCTACGCGCGCGGCGGGTTTACGCCCGATTGGCACGCGCTGGCGATCGGGGCGGTGGTGGTCGCCATCATGCTGCTGTGGCCCAGGAAGTGGAGCGCGCGTTTTCCGGCGTCACTGCTGGGCATCATCGTGGCTACGCTGTTGAACGCGATCGTCAATTGGCCGGTGGCCGTCATCGGACAGATTCCGCAGACGCTGCTGCTGGCCGATCGGTTGTCGTTGGCCGCGATTCCGTTGAATCAACTGTCGGACTTTCTCGCCCCCGCGTTTACCATCACGGCGCTGGGCGCGGTCGAGAGTCTATTGTG